>CAJTLA010000044.1 GCA_910576985.1 uncultured Bacilli bacterium | reverse complement strand
TTTGATGACGAACAAAAATTTAGAAGAATGGAAGCTTATCGTGAAGGTCTTGAATTAGGCCAAAAACGAGGCGAAAAACGTGGTGAAAAGCGTGGCGAGAAAAGAGGTGAAAAACGCGGTGCTAAACAAGGAAAACTTGAGACCGCTTGTAATTTACTTTCAAAAGGAATTCCAATTGAACTGATTATGGAAGCTACTAATCTTTCTAAAAATGAAATTCAAAAACATTATAAAATACATTGTTGATATCACTAAAAAAAATGTAGATTTATTTTTCTACATTTTTTAATGTTAATTCACTGTTTTCTACCTCAACAATGATTTTACTATCGAAATCAATTTCATCTAAAATGATTTTTTCTGCTAATAAAGTTTCCAAATTTCTACTAACATAACGTTTAATTGGACGAGCTCCATAACTTTCATCGTAAGATTCATTAATGATAAAATCTTTTGCTTCTTTTGTCACTTCTATTTTTAAATGCTTGTCTCTCAATCGATATTCAATTTCAGAAATAATCTTATCTAAAATATTATAAACAATTTCTTTTTTGAGTGATTTAAAAATAATAATTTCGTCAATCCGATTGATAAATTCAGGTTTGAATGTTCGTTTTAATTCTATATCGATTAATTCACAACTATTTTCTTTATTTTCTAAAATATATTCACTACCAAGGTTAGAAGTCATGATAATAATCGTATTTTTAAAATCGACAGTTCTTCCTTGTCCATCTGTAATTCTTCCATCATCTAAAATCTGAAGTAAAATGTTGAATACATCTTTATGGGCTTTTTCTATTTCATCAAACAAAATAATGCTGTAAGGATTTCTTCTAACAGCTTCTGTTAGTTGTCCACCTTCATCATATCCGACATATCCTGGAGGAGCTCCTACTAATCTCGATACAGAATGTGCCTCCATGTATTCACTCATATCAATTCGAATCATATGACGCTCATCATCAAATAGTTCATATGCTAATGTTCTAGCAACTTCTGTTTTTCCAACTCCAGTTGGTCCCAAAAAGATAAAGGAACCAATAGGTCTATTTGGATCTTTAATTCCTGCTCTCGCGCGAATGATTGCTTCACTCACTAATTTGAGAGCCTCGTCTTGTCCTTTGACTCTTTTTTTCATATTTTTCTCTAAATGAATGAGCTTTTCTTTTTCACCACTGACTAATTTTTGAATTGGAATATTTGTCCATTTGGAAATAATCGAAGCGATATTTTCGTCATCCACTGTGTCACTTAACATTTCTGATTTATCATTGGATTTTAGTTGTTCTAATTCCTGCTCTAATTTTGGTATTGTTCCATGTCTAAGTTTTGCTGCTTCTTCTAAATTATAGTTATTTTCTGCTTGTTCTAACATGAATTTTGATTTTTCTAATTCTGCTTTTTTGTCTTTGATTTCATCATTGACTTTTTTTTCATCTTGCCATTTTTCTCGAAGCTCTTTTTCTTTTTTCTTTTTAATTGCAATTTCATCTTTTAGTTCTAATACTCGATGTTTTGATAATTCATCGTTATCACGTTTGATGGCCTGTAATTCTATTTCTAATTGCATAATTTCTCTCGAAAGTGTATCTAATTCTGTTGGAACTGAGTCCATTTGTACTTTAATTGTTGCACATGCTTCATCAACTAAGTCAATTGCTTTATCTGGTAAGAATCGATCTGTAATATAACGATCTGATAAAGTCGCCGCTGCAATTAAGGCTTTGTCTTTAATATTAACTCCATGATATACTTCAAAGCGTTGTTTCAATCCTCTTAGTATGGTAATAGTATCTGTTACAGTTGGTTCTTTTACCATAACTTTTTGAAATCGTCTTTCTAATGCTCCATCTTTTTCAATATATTTTCGATATTCACTTAACGTAGTTGCCCCAATTACTTTGATTTCACCACGAGCTAACATTGGTTTTAACATGTTTCCAGCATCCATAGTCCCTTCTAATGCGCCAGCCCCTACAATCATATGGATTTCATCAATAAACATAATGATTTCCCCATCAGATTCTTTGATTTCTTTTAGTACTGCTTTCAGTCTTTCTTCAAATTCTCCACGATATTTGGCCCCTGCAATTAAGGCCCCCATATCTAGTTCCCAAATTCTTTTATTTTTTAAAGAAGCTGGTACATCTCCCTTTACAATTCGACTCGCAAGTCCTTCTACAATCGCGGTTTTTCCAACCCCTGGTTCTCCGATTAATACTGGATTATTTTTGGTTTTTCTAGAAAGAATACGAGTAATACTTCTTACTTCATCATCCCTTCCAATTACGGGATCTACTTTTCCATCTTTTACATTTTTTACGATATCTCGTCCATATTTCTCTAATACATTTTTTAAGTTTTCTTCATATGGATTTCCACCATTCATAAAAATCCCTCCTTTTTTTGTTGAATTTTATCAACGATACTATTGTAGCATTAAAAATAGCACTCGTCAAGTTTGAGTGCTAAAAAAATATAAATTTTTGATCTTTGGAATTTGATGTAAGGTACTATTTTTGAACAATTTCTGTTTTTCCCATAATATGATTTTTTATTTGAACATAATCAGTCGCATAAATCTTTCCATCATTGTTGCTGTCTGCTGCTTGTAGGTAAGCTCCTGATAAGTTGCTTTTGTTCATAATGTGATTTTTTACTTTCACATAATCGGTTGCAAATATTTTTCCATCTCCATTGACATCTCCTTTGATTACTACGGTATAGGTATATTCTTGACTATTCAATGCTATGGTGAATTTCATTCCAGTTGATATAATTCCTTCTTTTATTTCTACGTTATTTGCATTTTTAAAGCTCTTTAAATTGGCATTACTATTAGAAATATTTTTCTCAATATCTCTAATACTGGTTCCTAAATCAAATCCTGTTACATATCCGCTTTTTTTTGTAACTCCAAGATAATTTAAAAGGTCTTCTTCTGATTTTATTTCTTCTGATTTTTTTACATTGATATTTGTTATCAGTCTCACTGTTTCTGTTCCTATTTCTATATCAATATATAAGTTGGTTGATCCTGGGGCTAATGAGATAATCTGGTCATTTTCATATTTTAAAATATTTGGGTTTTCCACAGTGATTGTGTATGGAATATTGGTATCTGGAGTTATTGTTATTGGAAGATCCATTTTAGAATTCGTAAACATTTCAACATTTGGTGTTACTGTAATCTTGATCATTCCTTTCGATAAGGAAGATTCATTTAAAACAGCCAAATTATGAAATGCTTTGGCATATCCACCTACTCCATTTATATTTTGATTTTCTATATGATAATAAACGTTTTCTGGGATTTTGTATGTTGGGTCTGTGATTGATTGTAAGCCAATGAATCCTCCTACATTGTTGTTTCCATTGATTGTTCCTGATGCAAAACTATTTTTTATTGTAGCGTTTTGGTTAATTCCAATAAATCCTCCTATATTTTTAGGAGCTGTAATTGTCATGTTTGAGGAGCAATTTTCTATAATTGTTGTATTGTTCACGTTTCCAATCATTCCTCCAGTAGATACAATATCGTTTAAAGCAGTTCCTTCATTTGTAACAGTCCCACTTTTTAAATGAACATTATTAAGTGTTATATTTTCTGCTACATTTGCGAATCCCCCCAAGTAGTTTCCTTTGTTTGAATAGGCTATCATATTTTCTACAGTTAAATTTTCAATTTTTGTATGAATATTATAAATTCCTATGTTGTTAAATACTCCTGAACCATTTGTTTTTATATTCGACAAAGTTTTATAATTTCCATCTAAGTTTCCTTCAAAATTAATTATTGGATAATCCAAGATATTACGAAAGTCTAAATTTTCGGTTAATTTATAATATTTGTTTTTGGTACTCAATGTCATTAGGTGTAAAAATGTTTCAGGATCACTGATTAAATATGGATTGTCTTTTGTTCCCTCTCCAATAAATTCTGGAAATGTGATATCAAAGGTAATTGATTCTGTTGTCTCATTTGTTACTTGAATTTGAATTCCAGAATTAGATCCATCTGCAAAATGTATTGTTTGATTGTCAAAATCGTGATTATTTAAGTCGAGTGTTTTTCCAAGTGTTGGCCTTTTCATATTTAATGTGGCTTCAGATAAGTTTCCTTTTCCTTCTCCTAAGTTGGTTTCGTTTGGTCTAAATACATATATATGATGATTGTTTCCATTATTTCCATGATATTTATAGGTTTCATTCACTCGGTATACAATAATCCCACTAGAGTCTGCAGAATAAGATGCATAGGTATTTTGTTTTTCATGATATTCTACGATAAAAAATTCATTACTATTGTTATCTGCTTTTATTTTTATGGCTCTTTTTTCATTTGGATCTATAAATTTTGGTTTATATAATGTTATGTTTTTTGTGGTTTTATTGATTTCTGGAATCGGATTATGCCAATTTGTATTTGGGTGATATTCACTGGTAAAGTATGTTAAAAAATGTTGTGGATTAGAACCAACTGTATTCCCCATAATATCATAAAATCCTACTGGCATTGAAGTTGATTCTACATAGTTATATAAATCCATATATCCTAAGGTATGACCAAATTCATGTATCATGGTTCCATATGTTCCACGGTTTAATGAAAATAGGCTTGCTGACTCAGTATAATCCTCAGCGTATAATAAATTATAAGCTGTAATGTTTTTTCCCAAAATGGTTTCTTTTATACCGTCATTATCTCGTTTATGTGACCAAAGTAAGTCATTCCAACTGATACTAGATGGTAGGTTTTTTTGTCCTTCTATGATAAAAGAGATCGCGTCTATTTTTCCGTCATTGTTGGGATCTATTTCGTTTGCAGTAATTCCTTCTTTTCCAATCTGGTTTGAAATATAGGCAACTGCATTATTGACAAGTTCTGTTTCTCTTTGAAGCAATTCGTCTTTATTTTTGTATCCGATTTGGTTTTGGTCATTGTATTGTAAGTAATATCCAATTGGATTTGGATCCTCATATGAGGCTACGATTCCATTCAATTTTGGAAAAATTTCTGTTGTAATTGATAAATTTCCATAGCTTTCTCTTTCGTAATAAGTTTTAAAGGATGGTACTTCAATAATTCCATTTACGCTATTCATTTCAATTGGTTGATCACTGTTATATAATTTTTCTGCATTAGAAACGCTTGCCGCGTCGTCTAGATGATGAATCACATTTGTATCACTATCTTTAAATTTTATAAATATTGCTAAATTCTTTAATGTATGTGTTATTCTTTCTGCATTTGCATTCCATTCTTTTCTATAGGTAATAATTTCAATGGTTTTATTTCTGTAAAATGAAGTTGTAAATAAAATGGCAATTAAAAGAAAAGTAAGTATTTTATTTTTTCTTGACATGGAAACCTCCTTTCTTCTTTGTTATAAACCATATCATTGTTCCAATGGTCATCACCCATAATCCACTTAAAACATAAATAATCATATTGTTATTATCCTTTTTTGGCTCTGGGCATGAGTTAAATTCATGATATAGTTGAATTGTTTTTTCAGTAGATTCATATAAATATTTTTTTAGTTTTCCGTTTTCTTTTAAAACGGTTAATAAGCAATAGTTTTCACTATCATTTTTAAATTTATAACAGTCTATTTTTGTTTTATCAATGGTTATATGATCTAAAAATAAATTTTCTTTTTTGATTTCTGCATCAGTAATATAAAAGTTTTGATTATTTATTTTTAGTGGAATTAGTTTACTTTTTAATTCATTTTTTTCTTTATCAAAAACATAAAATCCTTTTTCGTTTGATTCATTCAAACCATATATCATATAAATTTTATCTTTTGAAAATATTAAGATTGTGTGATCATTCATTTTATATTCTTGCGGTGTAAAGCCATCAGGGAGTGGAATTCCATCTTGGTTTCTAATAATACCTATTTTTTTATTTTTATATTTTAAATATACTTGTGGTGTTTCATCTACATATGCTTTGATGGTATAAGTTTTTTTTGTACCATTTTCTGCTGTCACTGTTATTGTAAGGTTGTTATTTCCTGGTTTTACTTTTATTTCTCCTGTTCCTTCTATTTTTGCTTTTTCATCTGATGGGGAAGCTTCCATTTTTAATACTTCTGTATCTGCTTTTAATTTTAAGTTATATTCTGTAACATTTGGATCGAATTTTGGAGAAAGTTCACCTGAGCTTACAGTTAAAGATGATAAATTATTATCACTAGATTGTTGGGGTTGTTGATCTGGTTTTTGGGTTGAGGTGTTTGGTTTTGAAGTACTTGGTTTTGTATTTGAAGGAACGTTTGGCTTACTTGTGGAAGGGGGATTTGGGGTAGTTGGAATATTTGGTTGTGATGGTGTATTTGAAACAATATTTACTGATACACTTCTCATTCCAGGATTAAAAGGATTGGCGTCAGAATCTGAAAACCCTTCTGTTGGTGTTGCTGTCACAACTACTTTTCCACTTGTTCCTGCTGTAACTCTAACACTCACATATCCTTCTTCTACCCATACGCTATTTGTTGATAACGTTCCATTCGATACTGTTAGGTTTACCCTACCAATACAATTTCCTCCTACATTTACAGTAAAAGTTCCATTTGGGGTTACTGTTCCTGTTGAAGAAGTCATCCCAAAAGATGCTGCTTTCGCTGGCATAATTGAACAGAATAATACCAGTATACTAACCAGTACTTTTTTACATAATTTCATATTAAATTTCACTCCTTTTGTTGTTTTTTGATTATAACATAATCATAATAAAATTGATATATTTTATGTCAAAATTTGGTGTTAAAAATTTCCATCTTTTTGATCATTGCTTTCAATTACAGCAATAAATCCTCTTGGTATTGCTACTACAATATTCCTCATTATTGATATAATTATCCATCTATGATTGAAACACTTCCATTCTTTTATTAGATTCATATCCTTTATTTTCTTTCGCAAGAAAACTCTTTTTTGATTAGTAACATGTTCGTTAAGTCATCTTATTTATAATTTTATCAATAATATTTTCAAATACCTCTACATCAAATTCTTTTAATATAGAATTTTTTTGGAAAAATAGTTTTAGTCATATTTATTTTATCTTTTTTTTATCTCTATGTGATATATAATTTCTGATTTTCTTTGATTCCTTTTCTGACCATTGAATTTTTCTATTTATTCTAGCACTTGGTATTATAAATTATCAAAAAAAGAATATAGCTTCATTATATTCTTTTTTGTATTTAATAAATTATTTTTGTTTCGGCTTAATAACTTCTAAACCTCCCATATAAGGTCTTAATGCTTGAGGAATTTTGATAGCTCCATCTTTTTGATAATTATTTTCAATTACGGCAATAAGCCCTCTTGGTGTTGCTAACACAGTGTTAAGTGCTTATATTATGCACTATTTATTAATAACATCTTTAGAAAATAGTATCTTCATATTCTGTTTTATCCTTTAATATAAATCTTATATTTTCTAAATCAGTATCATTCCTACCTTTTTTACCTATAATAATTTGATCAATAAATTTTTCGAAAATATTTTCATCAAATTTATCAATTTTATCATGGTAGAAAGTTGAACAAATTTTAACAAATAAATCCTCAATTACTCTTTCTTTGACATTCCCAACACAATTACAATCATTATGATTTTTATTATATTTTCTACAAACCCAAATTGCCCTTGGCTTAATTGCAGGATTATTAGAATTCCAGGATCTCCTTATATATTTTTCGCCACAGATTCCACAAAATATTTTGCTGCTAAACGGATAAAGCTTGCTATACTTTTGTGTTTTTCTTTTCTCAAGTATAGTTAAACATTCAGTTTTCAATTCATTGCTTACAATCCCTTTGTGATGATTTTTTGTATAATACTTTGCATATTCTCCATGATTAATTTTTTTCTTAGAATTAATTGGATTATCAATGTATGTTTTACCAGTAAGTAAATCCCCAACATATTTTTCTAATTTAATAATATCAATAATACTTTTGCCTGTCCATTTTTTACCTCTTGGACTTGGGATTTTCAAATCATTTAGTTTTTTAGCAATCCGAGTTCCACCAACACCTCTACTATATTCTTCATGAATCATTAAAACAGTGGTTGCTTCAGGCTCTTTAGGAACAATATTTTTAATTTTCTCATTATAAATAAATCCATAACATGCATATTGTCCCACTAAATTTCCTCGTTTCATTTTCATTCTTACACCCTGTTTTACATTTTCTGAAATTGATTCACTTTCTGCCTGTGCAAAAGCACTATACAAAGTTAAAAACATTTCACTAGTTAATTCTAGCGTATGGATATTTTCTTTTTCAAAATAAACATCCACATTATGGTTTCTTAGTATCCTTACATAATTTAATGTATCAACCGTATTTCTAGCAAATCTTGATATTGATTTTGCTATAATCATATCTAATTTTCCATCAACAGCATCTTGTATCATTCTATTAAAATTCTTTCTTTTAGCTACCTTCGTTCCAGAAATACCTTTATCTGCATATATGCCTATTAATTGCCAATTTTCATGTTCTTTAATTAATTTAGCATAATGTTTTTTTTGAGATTCATAACTTCCTAATTGTTCTTCGGAATCTGTGCTTACTCGACAATAAGCACCAACATTTATCGTTTTCTTTGAATTGTCTTTTAATTTACTAAATTTTGATTGAGTCGCTTCTATTACAATAACATTTCCCATTTTAATTCCTCCTAATGAGAAATATTTTATAAGATTGCTAAATACTTAACTTAATCAAAATTAAAATTTATAAAAATTCAATCTTTTATATTTATATTTTCAATGTAACAACTTTTTTATTTGTATATAATATTTTTCAATAACAATATAAGCAAGAAAATGCATTTAATATTTAGTAATTTTATATTTGTGAGTTTTGTATATCTATATTATCAATTATTTTTATTTTATTATTTTGTAAGAACTCTTCAAATAATTCTTTATTACATACCCATCTATAAAGTGTTTGATACCTCACATACTGTTCATGTAAATTTTCTCTATAAGGATATAAAATCCATTCAAATCTAACTTCTCTATCTTTATCATCTTTTAAAATAAGTGGATCCACACTTTTTAATTTTAAGTCAACCTTATTTTGTAATAAATTAGAGATTGAGATTCTAATATTAGAATTATACATATAAGATAAACCACAAATTTTATTGCATAACGATTTAACATCTACATCTGTTTCAAACAATCCCTTTTCATCAGAATACAATATTTTATAAGAAGGGATTATAGAATAATAATTTTCTTCACGCTTAGTGCCTCCAACTATATTTTTAGAATAGATAAAATCATAGCCTTCTTCCCTATTTAATGGAACATATAAATTAGCTCCTATGCACACTTCTTTTTTCATATCTATTCCATCATTAATTTTCTTCAATACTAATTTTCTAATTGCAGCTTGATTATTATCCTCTTTAAATTTCAAAAAAAACTCATCATCATTCCAATTTTCTATATTGTAAATATGTTTTGGGTAATAGGACATAAAGCAACCATCATCACTTCTTCCGAAAGTCTGAATCAGCTTAATCAAACTAAAATCGTTCCATCGCCCTTTTTTATATTCCTCCAAAAGTATATTTGAAAAAATATCTGAATTTTTAGAATAAGGAACAATTGCATCCCCAGGTCTTGTTTGAATATTATCTATTTCCTTCTGAATATCATAAGAATATAAATTTAATAATTTTTCTTTTAAATCAATACAATCATCATTAAGAATCAAATGTGCATTACTAGCATAATGTCTTATATCCATTTCATGACAATTTAGTTGGAATTGGCTTTGTATAAGAAGCACACTAATAAAATCTAAGGTAACTTTATCATGTTTTTTCGTTACACTTTGTTTAAATAGTGTATTCTTTTTATATTTATTTAATATATAACATAAATTTAATTTTTCTGATATTGTAGTTACTGTATTATAATCTTCTTTTAACTTAGTAATAAAATTATTAAATTTTTTATTATTTTCAAATATCCATCGTTCTGCAAGTAAATAAAGGTGCTCTTTTTGTATTCTGTTAAGATTATTCCAATTTGACACTATTATCTTTATTGGATTCTCTTCATTAATACACATTAGGTTTAAAGCCTTATATGCTATTTCCATTCTATGTAAATTATTAGAGCCAAGTTGAATAAGTAAAACATTAACAATGAATTCTTCTAAATTAACAGGTTCATTTAAATAATGAAAAGTTGGAATATTTACGCTTTTTTCAACTTTAATATGATTAGCCCCTGTAATCCAACACCAATGTTTTTGTTCACTCATAGAAAAGCACTCTTTCATACCTTCTAGATTTTTTGAACTTTTTAATATTTTTCTAATAAACCATTCGATATTTTCACTACAATACCTAGCAGAATATTCTTCATCATCATGTTCATATTGGATAATTATACGATTAATAACATTCCAATAATCATCTTCATCCATGTGGTTAATAATCCTATTAAATATATTATCTAAATAAGACCTTTTAATATCATACTCATAACCAAACTTACAAAATAAATCTATTATATATTTTACTATATTTTTTTCTAAATTTCCTTTTTCTTCTAAATACTCTATTGCAATATTTATTTGTTTCCATTTATCATACCCATCTATCAAATTACTATCAATTATATTTATAATTTCCTCATGATTAGAATTATCAAATAAGACTAAAAAATCATTCAACTTATCTGATTGAGTATTCGTATAATTTTTTCTTTCTTTCTTACTGATATTCCATAAAAAATTAGTTTTATGCTCCATAAAGTGTAGCAATTCCCTATAACCTAATTCTTGACATTTTTGATTAATCACTTCTCTTACTCTTTGAATTCCTATTAAGTCATCTTGATTATAAAAGGAAAGTATCCCTATTGACAAGTACCACAATAATTTAAGACTTTCTTGACTAGTTTGTAGTTCCAACAAATAAATTATTAAACTATATAAATTATCTAAACTTTCTAAAATACTAAAATCTAAACTACTAGCTTTCCATAATTCTTGAATTCCAATTTTAGAAGCCTTCTCCATGAGTTCAAGTTGAATCTCATATCGCCCTAAACTACTTCCTAATGGATACGCAGTGTTTGCTAAATTATATAATCTAACTCCTTCATCTTTCCATGACTTTGTATCTATATCAGAAATATCACCAAACCATTCTAATAAACTATATAGGGAATATTCTTTATAATCTTGATATCTTGCAACATCCCATTTTAATTTACTTTCTACATTGGTTGACAAATCCTTATTAACAATATCAACATACTTTTTAAAATTATAGTGAGTAGAACGCGCATCTGAATAAGAGAAAATTCTTTCTCCATTTTTTCCATATAATAAATCAATATACTTTCCAACAATATTAATTAAATCTTTACCTATTAGGTAATCCAAAAAAATCTTTTTATAAAAATCCGCTACTCTTTTATCGGTTAATAAATGATTAGTTATTTCTTCAATAAAATAATCTTCTAAACCTATATAAGAAATTAATTTAGTTAACAATACTAATAAAAAATTAGTAGTTTTTGTTGAGATATGTGATTTATATCCATTCTTATTTTTCAAAAAATCTTTTATTGTAACTACAAAGGTATCACAACTATATACTATTTTTTGTTCATTGTGCTTATTATAGATACTTATGCCTATTATTTCGGATACAGAAAATATATTAAATAAAGTCTGCTTTTCACTTTTATCGTTAATTTGATTTAACAACTTCTCATACTCCAGAAATAACTCTTCCTCCGATTGGGGGTTAGTAATTACTTTTTCTATTATCCATAATGAGATTTCCATAATTTCTTCATCAGTATAATATTTTTTATAATTCAATGTTATTTTACTATATTCTATAAGTATATCATTACTTATTTTACTATTAATGCTTATGTATAAAATAGATAATAATTTTGTAATATTATTATCACTATTTAAAATAACCTTCTTCAATAAACGTAATATTTGAGCACAATCTAT
>CAJTLA010000043.1 GCA_910576985.1 uncultured Bacilli bacterium | reverse complement strand
TACGACAAAAAGAGGACCTTCACCTTAATTTTATTAAAAAAACTTTATTCACATGTAAATTTCATAATTTGTTGCTTTGATAAATTAGTAGCACTTGCAATAATATCAAGATCAACACCTGATGACAATAAATTATGAATCATTTCTATTTTTCCCTCCTCTTCGGCATGTGCAATCAACCCTAAAGCTACACTGACTTATTCCTTCTTTACCAACTACATTATAATAGAGAAAAATGTTATTGTCAACAAGAATTTCATAAAATCAAAAATGATTTATACTTCAAGGATTCTGATGGGTTTTATGTTTACTTATAGCATACTAAAGGCTTAATAAAATTTTGCACAGCAAATTCCTAGTGTATAAAAAAACTCCACTATGGAGTTTTTAGAACGAAACGTTTAAAACATTTTTTTTCTAGATTTTAAGTGATATGTTTTTGCCATATTGGATTCTACAATTTGAAACGATACGTCTGGAAGATGATTTTGTTTTACTAATTTTACTTTTAAGTGTGTTCCTAATTGGCATAATAGTGATGAATTTGCAAAAGTGTAATGGCCATCATGGTATGTTCCTTCAATTTGATCGTTTAAAATCCAGTCTTCAATACAATTTTTTAGTTCAATTAAAATTCCTTTTTCTGTACAATCTTTCACTACAGCATCCATTGTTTCTCCGATGTGTGATAATAAATATTCTTTGCTTTTTCGTGCTATGACTTGTTCTTCACATCTTACAATTCTTTTTTCGGCCCTTGTGCTTTCAAATGAAAGCAATTCTAAGTCTTCTATTTCGTCTTCTGTTTGTGGTTTTTGTTGGAGATAATGATCATGAATGATTCTATGAACTACTAAGTCTGGATATCTTCTAATTGGAGATGTAAAGTGAACGTTTCTAGGAAGGCCAAGTCCGAAATGTCCTAAATCATCTGTTGTATATTTTGCTCGTCTCATACAACTGATTAATAAGTCAGCAATTAATGGGTAATTTCTATGACTTCTATATTGTTCTAATATAAAGTTAAAAGCAAGTGATTGGTTTTGGGCACTCCAAATTGGCTCAATCGATACACCAAGACTATTCAGTTTTGGTTCTAATGATTTTAGTTTAATGAAGTCTGGTTCTAAATGAATACGATGAGGATATATCAGTCCTTCTTTGTGTAACATGGAAGCAACACTTCGGTTGGATGCTAACATAAATTCTTGAATAATAAATTCTGATTTGCCTCGTTTTCGTGGATAGATATCTATCATTTTTCCATTTTGGTCTAATACAAATTCTGGGTCTGACTGGTTAAATTCGATCGCACCTTCTCTCATTCTTTGAGCATATAGTTTTTCTGCTAGTCTATACATTTCTTGCAACGTGTCTTTAAAGGGGCGATATCCTTCTACAGATTGTCCATTTAATACAAGGTTTGTATCCTCATAAGTCATTCTTTTTTTTGATTCAATACAAGCAAGAAAACAAGCTGCATCTAAGATTTCCCCACTTTTGGAGATTTTCATTTCATGGGTTAGTGTATATCGATACACATGCTCTTTTAAAGAGCAAATGCCATTAGAAAGTGATTCTGGTAACATTGGAATCACACAGTTTAAAAAGTAAGCTGTCATTCCTCTTTTTCTGGCTTCTAAATCAAGGGGACTTCCTTCTTTCACATAATATCCTACATCTGCAATATGAGTTCCTAAGATATAATTTCCATTTTCTTCTCTTAATGATATTGCGTCGTCAAAGTCTTTTGAATCTCTTCCATCAATTGTAAATATTTCTTGATTTGTCAAATTGAATCGACTTCGTTCAATTCGAGTTGGTTCTTTTAACATTGATGCTTGTTTGATTACTTTTTTTGGAAAAATCGTTGGCAATCCCATTCTCTCTGCCAAATCTATAATTTCTGTATCTTCTTTTTCCTGTTCTAATATTGTATAGATAATGGCATTGGTTTGATTTTCTAATCGAAATCTCACTTTTGCTCCTTCATAAAGGTTTGGAAAAGGCTTACAAGGAATTCTTGTTTTTCCTTCTTTGTGATTTATTTCTACAAATGATTCTTTTTGTTCAAATACAATTTTTCCAATTTGAGTTTTTTTAAATGTGTATACTTTTTTGACTCTCATGTTATGTTTTCGGTTTTCAAACAGTTTGCACAAAATAAATTCTCCTATTTTAAAGTTTCCTAAGTCTTTTTTTGGGACAATTAGGCTTGGTCTTTCTACAAAATGAATACATACTTGATTTTGATCTTCCAATTCTAAAATTTGTCCAATGATAATTTGATCCATATTTCTCCTCCCTTTTTATCATAGCATAAAAAGAGAAAGGACATCAATGGTGATGTCCTCCAATAAATATACTTATGAATAATGTTATGATTCCAATCAACAATCCATAGTATGTTTCTTTTTTGTTTTTTGTGTGTATGATTTGTTCTAATAGTTCAAATAAAGTGATATAAAGAATCATTCCTAGAGTGATACTGAGTAGGATTCCAAGAATCCAGGTTTGATTGGTCCAATCTCCTAATAAAAACATCATGAGTCCACCTAAAAAGGTAGAGATGGAAATAAGAAAGCTAATCCATAGTTTTCTCTTTGGATGTTCTGTTTCTAGTGTAGAACCTATTACAATTCCCATAGGAATGTTATGAAGTCCAACACCAATTCCTACAAATATTCCCATTTGAATAGAGTTTGTTATGGTTCCGAAGATGGCCATTCCTTCTATTAAATTGTGTAACACTAGAGCAATACTAGAAATAATTCCAATGTGGTTTAAATGTTTGATATGTTCTTTTTTGGTATGTTTTATGCCTTCATCATGGGCGTGATGTGGGATGAAATGATGTAATAGTTTTAACAGAATCATTCCTATAGAGGTAAACAGTAATAAGGTCAAAAAGGGATGGGTTACTGATTCTTCTAAGTGCTCTATTGCTTCTGGAAAGAGTTCTAAAATAGAAAGTCCACTCATAACTCCGAATGCTAAGGCAAGCGAAAAAGAAACAAATTTTTCACTATTTTTTGTTTTTAATCCAATAAAGGTTCCTAGTAAGATAAATAGTCCTAGTATTAATATCAGTAATAGGGAAAGGAATTCCATCATCATCTCTTCTTTCTAGAAAAGAGCGTCTGTTACGCTCTAATTCCATAAACTTTTTATTTTTTCTTTGGCTTTTTCTATGTTTGGTTTTGCGTTTTCATATAGTTTTCCTGCTTTTTCTACTCCTTGTTCTACTTTGGGAATAGCTTTTTCGATATATGGTTTTAAGTTTTCAGATACTTTGTTACTAAATGCTTCTCCTTTTTGATAAATTGTCGTACTTTCTACATAGTCACAAAAGTTACTAATTCCATCAATCATAGATGCACGATCGATATCTTCAAATCTATCTTGAATCGATTTCATGGTTTGTTCTGTATCAAAGTCTTGTAAGTTTTCTTCTCCATCTTTTATTTTTGAAAAGCAGTAACTGGTAACTTGGTTGGCTTTAAAGTGTTTTCCAATTTGATCAAATGCACTTTGATCAGAGGCAACATAAGTCACATTTGGGTAGAGTGTTGATATGGTTTGCTCTCTACTTTCTCCTTCTCTAGTTCCACAATAATAAATTTGTAACATGGGATTTTGTTCTAAGACTTGAATAAATATTTCTTCACTATAGTCTTGATCTTGTTCTATTTGATATCGAATGTCTTGTGGGTCTGCTTCTTCTTCGATCATTTTTTTTCTTTCAAAGCTTGTTCCTTCATAAATACAAACTTGGTTATCTCCTGTTAATGAGGTTAAATAATTTATAATTTCGTCTTGTTCTTCTACAGTACTTGGTGCTTTTATTTTTGAAATGACTAATGATTGGTCATATACATTGGCAAGTTCTTGTTTTGTGGTAATGACTGGTTGTACTTCTGATTCGTTATATGGATTTTCTGTTTTTAATGAGCAACCTGATAACAGTAATGAAGCAGTTAGTGCGAAAATTGCTATGTTTTGTTTTTTCATTTTTTCTCCCCCTAACGCCTTTATTATATAATAAAAAACAGGTTTTGTAAACCTGTGATTCATTGTTTTTGTACAAGCTTTCTACTTTTGTATTTTTGATTTTACGAATTCTGTAAATAGTTTGAATGCGATTAAGGAGATCATCATTAGTCCTATTAGTAAAACAATCATTTTTAGGTTTAGCCATACTAATGAATAGAATTGTCTTAAAAAAATGATTTGAAAGATAAATAATACAATCATACTTAAAAATAAACTTCTTTTCAATGTGTTAAATGGGACGCAAAGGTGATATAGTAAGCGAAATCCTACGAAGGCATTCATAAATACACATAGTGTAGAAATTTGTGATTCTGTAAAATGAAATAGTTTACTTGCCAACATAATTAATAAAATATTAAAGACAATGGTTAATGCGCTTGGAATGGATCTACTAAAAACATTTTTTAAAAAGTTTCCTTGAATTCTATTTTTATTGGGTTCTAATGCAAGTATAAAAGATGGAATTCCGATTGTTACAACACTAGTGAGTGTTAGTTGAATTGGAATAAATGGATATTGGAGTCCTAGAATGGCAAAGATCACCGCTAAAATAGTTGCGTATGTTGTTTTGGTTAGGAAAAGAGTTGCTGATCGTTCTATGTTGTTTACAGTTCTTCTTCCTTCTGCTACTACCATTGGCATAGAATCAAAGTTAGAATCTAATAGAACTAGCTCTGAAACGTTTCTAGCGGCATCGGTTCCGCTATTCATGGCAATACTACAATCAGATTCTTTCAAAGCTAGTACATCGTTTACGCCATCTCCTGTCATGGCAACTATGTGTCCTTGTTCTTTTAAAGCGCAAATAAGTTCTTTTTTTTGAACTGGAGATACTCGTCCAAAAATGGTATATTGTGTAGCTGCTTTTTTTAATTCTTTTTCTGTTTTGATGGTACTCATATCAATCATAGAATTGTAGTATTCAATTCCTGCTCTCTTTGCTACGTTAGAAACGGTTAGTACATTATCTCCTGAGATGACTTTAATGTCTACGCCTTGTTCTTTAAAATACTTTAAGGTAGAGTTTGCTTCTTTTCTAATTTTATCACGAATTAAAATTAAGGTAATCAGTTTCATTTTTTTTGGTATATTGCCTGTCCAATTTTCTGTATGAATTAATATGAGCACTCTATTTTCTAATACATATTGTTCTAATTCTTGTTTCATAAGATGATATTTTTCACCTAATAGGTATTCTGGTGCACCTAAAAGAAAGGTTCCTTCATTTTTAAATTCTACTCCAGAATATTTCCGTTCTGAAGAAAATGGGATTTTGGTTTTTACTTCCCAATTCATATGTTTTTTATATTTGTGTTTTAATGCCACAAAGGTGGGATTATCGTCTTCTAATACTTCTGTGATAGCACATAATATTTGGCTCACTGTTTCCATTGAAATTCCTTCATAAGGTACAGTAGCATATACTTCCATATCTCCTTCGGTTAGTGTTCCTGTTTTATCTAAGCAAAGTGTATCTACACGTGCTAGTGTTTCAATACAATAAAGGTCTTGTACTAGAACATTATATTTGGATAGTTTTACAACACTCACTGCAAGTACTGTACTTGTTAGTAAAATGAGTCCTTCTGGTATCATTCCTAATATGGCAGCCACTGTATTAACGACAGAACTAGAAAAGTCATTGTCTTCTATTCCAAGTTGTCTTATGTAAAGAATTAGTCCAATTGGGATAATTGAAATTGAAATCATTTTGATAATCTTTTTTAAAGAATTCATCAAAACCGAATTTACTTGTTTGATATAGTGCGCTTCTGCTGATATTTTAGCTGTATAGTTCTCTAGTCCAATATGGATTACTTTGGCGTAGGTACTACCACTTACAATAAAACTTCCTGATAATAATCGGTCTCCTTCCTTTTTGATTACTGGTATTGCTTCTCCTGTAATAAAGGATTCATTTACTTCTACTGTTCCAGAAAGTATGATTGCATCGGTTACGACTTGATTTCCTAGTGATACATATAGTATGTCATCTAGTACAATTTCGTTGTGATTCAAGTCTTCTAGTTTTCCATTTCGAAGCACTTTTGATTTTTTAGAGGTTACAACGGATAATTTATCAATGGTTCTTTTGGCATTTATTTCTTGTATGATGCTGATGATGGTATTACAAAATACGACTCCTAAAAATAATAGGTTTTTATAAGAACTGACTAGAATTAGGGCGAGTGCTAGTGCGAAGTTTAGGAAGTTAAATAATGTGAAAATATTAAAACAAATGATTTGTTTGATACTTTTTGTTGGTACAGTGGTGTCGTAGTTGACTTGTTTTTTCTTTATTCGTTCTTCTACTTCTTGTATAGTAAGTCCAGATAGTTCTTTCATGTTCGTCCCTCCTTTTTTTATTATAGCAAAATTTGGTTTAAAATAACATGACATTTTTGTCAGAAATGAGATTGTTATTGTTTCTAATATTCTTTTTTTGTGCTTGAGCCAAAAAAAAAGCCCAAAAGATCGGCGCTCGTAACGATAAAAACCTGATCTCCCAGGTGGGTATCACAGAATCAATATCAGGATTCCTGTACTATGTACAAGCATTCAACAACAACCAATTCATTAGATTCCCAATCGTTATAATTAGTAGGTTTTTCAATAAAAGCAAACCATATCTTTTCGGCAATTTCATTATATCACATTTCATTACAGTTTGTCATCTTGTTTTTCACATTTTACAGTATATTTGCACTCTCTTTGTTTGAAAAGAATTTTTTCGTTTTTTATTTATATTCTTTTAATATTGGTCCCATGCTTTTTTGTTGACGCGCTAATTCTAAGACTTTTTCTTTTCCATTCTGTAGTGATTGAATAGATCTTCCATTTCCTAATGTATCGATAATTTCTGCTAAGTATGGCATACAGTTTACACTTACTAGCCAGTTTCTTTTTAAGTATTCATCTGGTATGTATGTTAAGTTAGTCGTATAGACACCATTAAATAGGCCACTTTCATAGGCTTGATCGAAATTATTAATACCACTTGTAAAAAGAGCAAATGAAGCTACTAAGTATATTTTTCTAGCTCCCATTTCTTTCATTTTTCTAGCAACATCGAACATGGAATCTCCAGAAGCGATCATGTCATCTACAATTAAGATGTCTTTATTTTTTACTTCTTTTCCTAAATAGGCATGTTCTACTACTGGGTTTTTTCCATCTTTGACAATGGAATAATCTCTTCTTTTGTAAGAAACGCCAAGATCACAACCTAATAATTCTGCGTAATATCTTGCTCGTTCTACTGCTCCCATATCTGGACTGACTATAAATATATTATCTAAGTCAATTCGTTCTTTTTTTAAAATAGTTTCCAATATAGTATGTGTTGGATAAAAATTGTCAAATGGAAGATTTGGAATCGCATTTTGAACTTGTGGATCATGAGCATCAAATGTTACGATTCCATTGACTCCCAATGCTTCTAATTCTTGAAGTGCCATGGCACAGTCTAACGATTCTCTTCCCTTTCTTTTGTGTTGTCTAGATTCATAGAGTAATGGCATTACAACATGAATACTAGAAGTATGTCCTTTGATGGCTGAAATCACTCTTTTGATGTCTTGAAAATGTTCATCTGGTGTCATGATATGATCGTTCCCGTATAATTTATAAGTGCATCCATAGTTTCCGACATCGGAAAGAATAAATACGTCTTTATGTCTTACTGTAGATTCTAGTTCTGCTTTTCCTTCTCCGTTACTAAATCTTGGTTGTTTCAGTGGTACAATCAATTCTTCCATTTTTCCATATCGGTCTTGTAATCGTAATGCGATTTCTTCTCCTCTCTTTTGAAAATTTTTTAAAATCACTAATCGAATATTTTGATTTTGTTTCAAAACTAACACCCTCCCACTAATTTCACTTTTAGTATAACATCAAAGGAATCGTTTTTCTAGCAAATTTTACAAAAAAAATAACTTTCGTTTTGAAAATTATTTTCTTAATTCGATTCCAAGTTCTTTTAGTTGTGATTCGTCAACTGTATTTGGTGCTTCACTCATTAGGTCTGATGCACTTGCTGTTTTTGGGAAAGCGATGACTTCTCTTATATTTTCTGTTTTAGAAAGTAACATCGTTAAACGGTCTAGTCCAAAAGCAAGTCCTCCATGTGGTGGTGTTCCATATCCAAAAGCATCAATGAAAAATCCAAATTTTTTTCTTGCTTCTTCTTGTGTAAATCCAAGGGCTTCAAACATTTTTTCTTGGGTTTTTGAATTATGAATACGGATACTTCCTCCTCCTGCTTCATACCCATTAATGACGATATCATAGGCTTTGGCCTTACAGTTTTCTGGTTCATTTTTTAAGCGTTCAATGTCTTCATCATGGGGCGCTGTAAAGGGATGGTGACATGCTACATAACGGTTTTCTTCTTCGCTATATTCAAATACTGGGAAGTTTGTTACCCAAAGCAGTTTATAGTCGTTTGGATCAATAAGGTGTAATTCATGTCCTAGTTTCACTCGTAGAGCACCAAGACTGTTTTTTACAATGTTTTTTTGATTGGCAATGATAAGTACTAAATCATTGTTTTCTAATTTTAATGTTTGTTTTATGTGTTCTTGTTCTTCTTCACTGAGATTTTTGATGATACTTCCTTGTAATTCTTGGTTGATATATTTTATACAGGCAAGTCCTGTTGCTTTATATGTTTTCACAAATTCGGTCAATTCCTCTATTTTTTTTCTTGAGTATTGGTCTGTTGCGTTTTTGGCTACAATGGCATTAATGATTCCACCATTTTTTATTACAGTCTGGAAAAGTTCAAATGATGTGTTTTTGAATATCGAGGTCAAGTCTTGTATTTTCATGTCAAAACGCATATCTGGTTTATCACTTCCATAAGATTCCATTGCTTCTTCGTATTCCATTTTTAAAAGTGGTAAGGTAATTTCAATTCCTTTGATTTTTTTAAATACATGAGCGATGAGTCGTTCTGCTAAATCCATCACATCGTTTTGATCTACAAAACTCATTTCTAAGTCAATTTGGGTAAATTCTGGTTGGCGATCAGCTCTTAAGTCTTCGTCTCGAAAGCATTTAGCAATTTGATAGTATCGTTCCATTCCTCCTACCATTAGTAGTTGTTTGAATAATTGTGGTGATTGTGGTAAGGCGTAAAATCTTCCTTTGTTTACTCTTGAGGGTACAAGGTAGTCTCTCGCTCCTTCTGGTGTTGATTTGCAAAGGATTGGTGTTTCTACTTCGATAAAATCTTGACCATCTAAAAATTCTCTTGTGGCAGCCATTATTTTGTGGCGTGTCATTAAGTTTTCTTTTAGTGTATTTCTTCTTAAATCCAAGTAACGGTATTTTAATCTGGTATCTTCTAATGCTGTAGTGGTGTCACTGATTTCAAATGGAAGTTCTTTTGCTGTATTTAATATTTCAATTTCTGTTACTTCTAGTTCAATTTCTCCTGTATCCATGTTTGGATTTTTGTTTTCTCGTTCTTTGATAATTCCTGTAAAAGAAACTACATATTCGTTTTTTAGTGTTTCTGCAATTTTATAGCAAGTTTGTTCTGGTCTTATTAAGGCTTGTATGATTCCGCTGCGGTCTCTTAAGTCAATAAACAATAGACCTCCTAAATTTCTTTTTTTATTGATCCATCCTTGTAGTGTTACTTCTTTATTTACATCTTTTAATCGAAAATCATTATTTTTATATTGTTTCATGCATATCCTCCTCTATTTGTTCATCAAAAAATTGGATGAGTTGTTCTTCTTTGATTTTGTATTCTTCTTGAGTTTGATTGTTTTTAATGGTTATTATTTGGGTACTGGTTTCTTCTTCTCCTATTAGTATCACCCATTTTGTATGGTATCGATCTGCTTGTTTAAAATTACTTTTCACATTACGATCCATCATATCTATATCTACAGTAAATCCGTTCATACGAAGTAGCATAGTTTGCTGAATGGCATATTCTTTTGTTTGTTCTCCCATTGGCATAACATAAATGTCTAAGGTTTTGTTTTGGATGACATCAATCTTTTCATATTCTAAGGCAGTTAATAGTCGTTCCATTCCGAGGGCGAATCCGACACCTGGTGTTTTTGGTCCTCCTAGTGTTTCTACTAGTCCATCGTATCTTCCTCCTCCACATAGAACGTTTCTACTTCCAAATCCTTCTACATTCGCTTCTACTTCAAATACGGTATGGGTATAGTAATCTAATCCTCTTACTAGGTTTGGGTCTTCTATATATGGAATTTGTAATGCTTCTAAATATTTTTTTACTGCTTCATAATGTTTTTTACTTTGTTCATTTAAGTAGTCTTGTAGTTTTGGGACATTTTTTAAAATATCTTTGTCCTGATCTATTTTACAGTCTAAAATTCTAAGTGGGTTTTTTTGGTAACGATTTTTACAGTCTTCACAAAGTGTTTCAATATGTGGTTCAAAGTATTCTAGTAATGCTTTTTTATAGTTGATTCTAGATTCTATATCTCCTAAGCTGTTGATATGAACTTTGATTCCTTTGAGTCCAAGTAGGCGGAAGAAGGATACTGGAATACTGATAATTTCAGCATCGATCATAGGATCTAGACTTCCAAATGTTTCAACTCCCATTTGATAGAATTCACGGTATCTTCCTGATTGTGGACGCTCATATCGGTACATTGGTCCCATATACCAACATTTAACTGGTATCGAAGCTCTTCCGTATAGTTTGTTTTCGATAAAGCTTCTTACGATTCCTGCTGTTCCTTCTGGTCTTAAAGTCATGTTTCTGTTTCCTCGATCTACAAAATCATAGGTTTCTTTTGTCACAATATCTGTAGAATCTCCTACTCCTCTATGAAATAGTTCACTGGATTCAAATAATGGAGTTCTCATATATTCATAGTTGTATTTTTCCATTAAACTGGCAAATAGTTTTTCTAAATATTGTATTTGTTTTCCTTGTGTATCAAATACATCATAGGTTCCTTTTGGTTTTTGTATCATATTCTCATTCCTTTCAAAAACGTCCCTAAGTTTTAAACTTAAGGACGAAAATACCGCGGTGCCACCTTATTTTATTGTATAGAACAATACGCTTTATTCTTTTAACGCAAGAAATACGGTTATTTGGCGTTTAGTGTCTTTCAAAAGAATATTTACGAATGTTCTCACCTAATCATTCTCTCTTTAGAAAATAGATTCTTTTTACTCTTCTAAACAAATAATATAGTTCTAGTATAGTATGATTTTTGGTTTTCGTCAAGTTCTAGGCTGCTTTTTTTAATCCAAAGAGTTCTAAAATTTTGATTTTGTTTTCTTCTGTTTTAGATTGATAAAATTGATCTAGTTGTGTTTCTGAGTCAATATAGCTATGGCTTTGTACTTGTCTTGGGTTTTCGTGGTTTCTTGAGAAAAATCTTCCATAGTCTCCTCGTTTATACAGTTCTGTTTTTTGAACTATGATTTCGTTTGGATGAATGATCTCTAATACATCGGTTGTTATCATATTGTTTTCTAGTTGCATGTGTGTGCTTACTCCATAACATGCTAGATAAACACCATTGATTTTTTCTTTTTCGGTATCTTTTAGTTTTGATTCTGATGCATCAATTGTGCAATTCTCTATTTTTAAGTTCCCACGTAGTGATGATATTTTTACCCCTGTTTTTCCAATTAATTCTGAGTTTTCATATGAGGTCATTCCATGAGATGATTGTAGTGTTAATGAAGCGTAGGTTTCTAGTTTATTTTTATGAAATGATTGTATGTCAGAAGTAATTGATATTGGTCCTAATGCTTTCAAGGCAGTCCCCTCTAACATTTTAAAATATCCACCATTGATAGAAAGTGAGATTAGGTTATCTGTATTTACTGTTTCTCTTAAGACCACTCTTGGGGCATCTAAGTCAATAGATTCACAGAAACGGTTTTCTCCTAATAATTCAATTGTGTTTGTTCTAGAGTAAAATCTGAAATTAATGAATGTACAATTTTTAAATAGAAAGGTACAATGTTCATAATCATCCATTTGGAATTTTCCAAATAGAGTGTCATCATGAACTATGATTGTTTTTCCTGATACTTTTGACATATGTATTCCCCCTAACATTTTTTCATCAAAGATATTATATTAATATATCATGATTCTATTTATCTGTCAAAAGTTTTTATAGTATTTTTTTAAATAATAAGATAAATGTCGTTACTACTCAGCTATAGGAACGAGATGGATATACCTAGCAACTAAAAAAACAATCTCTATTGAAATTGTCTAATTTGTTTTTCTGTTAAGTTTGTTGCTTTCAGAATCACATTGATATCGATTCCTTGTTTCAATAAATTATGAGCTGTTTCCAATTTTGCTTGTTTTTGTCCTTGACTCATTCCCAATTTTCTTCCCCTTTTTTCACCTCTTTTTTCTCCAGTTCTTTCTGCATCTCGTTTGATCATCGCTGTTGCTTCTTCAAACGTCATCTCTAACATTTCTGCCTCCTTCAATTTTTGATATGTTTTTAAA
>CAJTLA010000042.1 GCA_910576985.1 uncultured Bacilli bacterium | reverse complement strand
AAACAAGAAGAAATTGTAAAAAAAATGTTAAAAGAAAATGCTGACATTAACTTCATTATGAAAGTAACTGATCTTTCTAAAGAAGAAATTGAAAATTTTAGCGCAAACTAAGATTTTTTTAATCGAGTAAAGAAAACTTTTCAATAAAATATTGAATGCTTTTCCCTCTCACACCATCGTACATACCAATGCTGTCAACTTAAGAATAATAGTTAAAAATTGCTATTATTTTTTATTTTGCTTTAAACTTAAATAAGAGAATAAAAATGGTGGTAAATGAATGAAAAGTAGTTATAATAGAATCGTTGAAGTATTTAAAAAATTAAAATTACAAAAGATGAAAGAAATAGGAAGACTAATTCCAAATGCTTTTACTAGTAAAAAGAACCATCATTTTGATGATTCCAATGGAAGGTAAAAATTACCATTTGCACAACTTTTTCGAAAGTCTCTTTAAAGGCAATAAAAATAGTGATTAGAGAAATACATTGTAATTCTTGATTCTAAGTTTTTCAAATCTTCGTTTTGCATTTCTATCAAAATTTGTTCTTTTTTGTTTCTATTATAATATCACTAATACCATATCTTAAGTTTTTGTTTTCTTTATCTGAATACCAGAAATCATCTACTTTTTCTTGAAACACCTCAGATAAAAACAGTATTAAATTTCTTTTTTGACTAAATATGTTTTTAAAATTCAAACCGTGTTTTAATCCATATAATTTTTGAGTCATCTCCTCCTTACTAAAGGGATGATTGTATTTACATTATATAGGAGTGCTAGATTCTTGTCAATGAGATATTGCTTCCTCATTGATATATACCTCGTAAGTATCCCTAATTCCTTCAAAATACAGAAAAAAGGAATTTTTTTCAATTCCTTAAGTCATAGTAACTTAGACCACATTAAAAAGAACTGATTAAAGTTCTTTTTAAAATATTTAGAATAGAGTTGTTTATATGAGGGAAATCCCTCATTCTTATCATGGACTGTTTTTCAGATTTTATACATTTATTTTTTAATCACAACTTATTAAAAATAAAATAGTCATCTTATTTTATATATTTTTTTTGTTTTGATATGGTAATTTCGTTTATATTTGGAGGAAATATCAAATCTGTTTTTGGTATATTTAGTTTAGAAATTCCTGTGCTGATAATCGCATCTGTATTTTTACACATTATATGTCCTCTTACATAATTTGGAAATATTGTTCTTCTTTGGAGATTTGTGGGACCAATGATACCTCTTTTTCCTAGTACATTTTCTAACACTGGTGGAGTTAATCCTCCATGCATATGCCCGGAAAGAACTAAATCGGTATTATTTAAATATTTGTATTCTTTTTCATTTAGTTCTAATAAGCTGATTGGCGAATGAAAAAGAAGAACTTGATAAAGTGGTGATTCTTCAGGTAATGTCACAGTATTTAAATATTGTTTGATATATTCTATTGATTCATGTTGCCCTTCATAATATTCTGAGGGCATAGTAATACCAGTAAAAGAAACGTTTTTATCTTTCCAGCTTGAATTATCTAATAATTGAAATTTTGGAACAGTAGCAAGCATAGCAAAGTATTCTTCATTTAAATAGTGAATCCATTTTTTATCTTTTCCAAGTGTCAATAAATCATGATTACCAAGTGACATCACAACAGGTGCTATATGGGATAGATTTAGCAAAAATTGTAATAATATATTCAAATCTCCTGGATTTTTTGCATCATTAACTAGATCCCCTGCAATGCAAATATAATCTGGTTGACTCAAATATGCATGCCTTTCAATTTCTTCTAATTTCTCTTTTGGGAAATTTTTTCTAAAATGCACATCAGAAAACAAGAATAATTTCAAATCTCTTATATTCTTATTTGTTTTAATATGATACTCTTTCTTTTGCATATATGATTTCTCCTCTAATTATCTTAAAAATTATTATTACTATCTTCTGGTTTGATTATAATTTTTGTAAGTTCATGATTCCAAAACTGGTCAAACATGGAAAGCCCACTTTTTTTTGATAATTTAGTAACTCCTCCACTCATAATAAAATGAATGTTTTTTTCATCAAAGGCTCCTCTTATTTTTTTGGGAAACAAATCTTTAAATGGCGAAATAAATCCTCTATTTTTCATAATCTTTTCTAGTTTTTGAGGAACCATGCCATTATGTGTATGACCTGATAAAATAATATCTATATTTTCCAACATATAAATTGGAGTTTTTCCATTTTGATTTAGAAATCCCAATGAAGAATGTGAAAGTATTATATTCAATTTATTATTTTCATACACTGTTTTATGAGAACGATTTAAATATCTCATTAAATAATTTGGATTTTCTTTATAGTGGTAGTAATAGGAATGCGGAAGGGTTAAACCAATAAAACGTAGTTCTTCTGTTTCATAATTTTCATTATCTAGTACATAAACATTTTGTATTTCTTTTAGTTTTTGCCAAAATAATTCATTGTTATGATAAATGGTTTGTTTTTTATGAAGTACTAAATCATGGTTGCCAATACAAATCAGTGTTATGGTTTCTTTTGCCCACTCTTTAATTTGATTTATCATTGCATTTTCTTCTTCTACAATTGCTTGATCTAATAAATCTCCACCAATTACAAGAAAATCTGGTTTGTCTTTTTTTATTTCTTCTGTAATAAATTGATACTTTTCTAAGTCTTTTGGTTCTTGATAGTGTAAATCGGTAATTAAATAAATCATTACTTGCTTTTTTACTTTTGCTGTTTTAATACAATAGTTTCTATTCATGCTTTTGATATTCTTTCGTGAAGTGTTCTTTATACTCAAGTAATCGATCTTCTTTAATTGCCTCTCTTAATTCTTCTGTCAGTTTGATTAAAAAACGTATATTATGAATGGATAATAAAGTGCTTCCTAATGTTTCTTCACAAACCATCAAATGTCTAATATATGCTTTGGTATAATGCCTGCATGTATAACAATCACAATTGCTTTCTAATGAGGTAAAATCTTCTTTAAATTTCGAATTTCTTAGGTTTATTTTCCCTTTTCTTGTGAACGCATTTGCATGTCTTGCAAGTCTAGTTGGTAAAACACAATCAAACATATCAATTCCTCGAATTACTCCTTCTATAATATCAATTGGATCTCCTACCCCCATTAAATATCGAGGCTTATCTTCTGGAATATATGGAATTGAGTAGTCAATGGCTTTGTACATATCCTCTTTGGATTCTCCATCATTGGCAACTCCACCAATGCTATATCCATCAAAATCTAGCTTTACAGTTTCTATTGCAGAATATTTTCTTAAATCTTTGTGTGGGCCACCCTGGATAATTCCAAATAAAGATTGGTTTTCATTTTTATGAACTTGTTTTCCTCTTTTGGCCCAACGAATGGTTCTTTCAACACTATTTTTCAAGTAATTATAATCTGCGCTTGCTGGAGGACATTCATCAAAACTCATAGCAATATCACTATCCAGTTTGTTTTGAATTTCAATGCTTTTTTCTGGTGTTAAAAAAAGTTTACTTCCATCTAAATGACTTTTAAAATGAACTCCTTCTTCTACAATGTCTTTTTTATTTTTGGCAAGCGAAAAAACTTGGAATCCTCCACTGTCTGTTAGAATTGGTCCATCATAATTCATAAATTTATGAAGTCCGCCTGCTTTTTTTATAATGTCTTCTCCAGGTCGTAGCCATAAATGATAAGTATTGGATAATATTACAGCACTATGTTCTGCTTTTGCTTGCTCGATTGTCATTGTTTTAATATTTGCTAATGTTCCTACTGGCATAAACATAGGTGTTTCATAACTCCCATAATTAGTGTGTAATATTCCATATCTGCCTTTGGTTTGTTTGTCTTTTTTTTGTAATTCATATTTTACTTTCATAAGTCACATCCCTTGTGATATTATATCTAAGTTCTTTTCGTTTGTCAAAAAACTATTATTTTGCTCGTCTTTTTGTTTTTATACTATAAACCTTGGTAATAACACCTTCTACTTTTCCAGATGGTGTTTGATAGGCAAATGAATCTTGTTCTGCTTTTGCTTGCTCGATTGTCATTGTTTTAATATTTGCTAATGTTCCTACTGGCATAAACATAGGTGTTTCATAACTCCCATAATTAGTGTGTAATATTCCATATCTGCCTTTGGTTTGTTTGTCTTTTTTTTGTAATTCATATTTTACTTTCATAAGTCACATCCCTTGTGATATTATATCTAAGTTCTTTTCGTTTGTCAAAAAACTATTATTTTGCTCGTCTTTTTGTTTTTATACTATAAACCTTGGTAATAACACCTTCTACTTTTCCAGATGGTGTTTGATAGGCAAATGAATCTTGTTCTGTTTTTGCAAGTACACTTTTTCCAAATTCACAGTTGACAGAAATGGTATCTTGGTATTGTGTAATTCCATCTAGTGTTTCTACAAGTGTGAAATGCTCAATTCCATCTCCAAAATCTACATCAAAAGAGCTTCCTATTTGTATTGATTTATTACCTGCTGGTCTAATAATATTTGCATACTCTAAAATTTCTTCTAATTCCTTTTTTCTGGTTGCAAGCTTCATGAAATCGGAAAGCATCGCTGCATCGATACTGTCATTGAGTTGAAAATCGAATAATCCATCTTTATAGTTTTCCATTTCATTGATCATTTGCTGTTGTGCTTTATGAATATACGCTAATTCATCTTGTAATCTTTTTTGTTGTTCTTGTGTTAACTTCATAATATCTTCTCCTTTTTTTGAAACGTTCATATTATAATATAAGCAATTTGAAAAATCAATAATTGTTAATGAATAATCATCAAAAAAGACAAAATTTTTGTCTTTTTGATGATTTGTCTTTTTTTTAAAAACAAATATTGATTATAAGGAATTATTTTCGTAAATATATGGAATCAATGTTTCTAATTGCATTTTTCTAGATCCTTTTAACAAGATTACACTATGTTCTTTTTTATTTTTTAAAGTTTTCCAATAGGAGATCCATTCTTGGGTATTTTTAAAATGTAATCCTTTTCTACTTTTTTTAAATGCATGTTTCATTTCTTCTCCAATAAAATAAAGATCTGCATTTTCTATTTTTCTAGTGTAGATTCCTACTTTTTGATGGATGGACTTACTTTTTTTCCCAACTTCTAAAATGTCTGCTAGAATAATGATTTTGTGTCCCTTTATTTGGCTTAATAAATCCAGATCCATTTTGATCGATTCATAACTAGAATTATAACTATCGTTGATCAAGATATTTCCGTTTGGTAAAGCTTCTACAAAAAGTCTCTGATCTAATGGTTTATACTCTTCGATTGCTTCTACCATTTGTTCAAATGAAACGTCTAATAATTCTCCAACTGAAAGTGCTAGTGCAATATTTTCTAAGTTGGCTTCCCCAGGGATTTTAAAAAATACACTTTTTTGTTTGATTCCATTTGATATTAAAAGAAGACTACCAAATATGCTTTGTTCTAATAATTCGATTTGAATATTCCCCTGATTTTTATATACTTTTTTTATTTTGCCACAATTTATTTTTTTCAGTTTATTCAGTCGCAAGTCATGGCCATTTATAACCAATATTCCACCTGTCATTCCATGAATAATTTCCATTTTGGCTTTGTAGATGTTATGTATTGATCCTAAATGACCAATATGGGCGGTCCCTATATTTGTGATAACAGCAATGTTTGGTTTTACTAAATTGGATAATTGGTCAATTTCATGTCGATGATTCATCCCTAGTTCTACTACCAAACAATCTGTTTTTTTATCTAGTTCAAATATGGTTTGGGGAATTCCAATACGATTGTTTTTATTACCAATACTTTTTAAAACTTGATATTTTTTGGATAATATATTGGCGATTAATTCTTTGGTTGTTGTTTTTCCTACACTTCCTGTAATTGCAACTGCAAAAACAGAGTATTCTTCTAAATAGTAAGAGGCAAGATCAAAAAGGGCTTGATCTGTATTTTCTACTTTTACAATAGGTATTCCAAATGGTTCTACTTCTTTTTCTACGAAAATCATACAAGCACCTTTTTCAATTGCTTCTTTGATATAGTCATGACCGTCAAAGTTTGTTCCTTTCAAGGCTACAAAAATGTCATTTTTTTCTAGGCATCTGGTATCGGTTGCAATACGATGAAATGAGGTTGGAATATCTACAGTGGTGTCTTGCAATATTCCATTTGTTTTTTTGATCAAATCAATTGGTCTCATTGATACACTCCTTACATTTTAAAATAAAATCATTCCATAATGAATTCATTACTTCATCATATGCAATCATATCTTCTGCATGCCACTGTACCCCTATAAAAAATTTTTTATTTGGATCTTCTACAGCTTCTATCACTCCATCTTCGGCATAAGCAGATATTAGCATATCTGTTTTTAAGATTTGATCGTGATGTCTACTATTCACTGCTTGATTATTTAATAAGGTGGCTAATTTAGAGTTTTGATTCACTATAATGTTATGGACATACTGGTCTTTGGAATTATGGTTTTTGACGGTTCCTAATGTTCCATTTTTATAAATTGCAAAAAGTTGCATTCCTAAGCAAATTCCAAAACTGGGTATATCATTTTTATAAGCATAATCAACGATTTTTAGGTCATAGTTATAAAATTCATCTCCACCTTGAAAGACAAAGCCATGACAACATTTTAAAAGTGGCAATATATCATTCCATGCATTTTGGTCCATGGATTCATAGTCTTCTGTTGTTGGGGTGATCCCAATTGGGATTCCTCCATTTTTAATAATGGCAGTTCTCACATTGCGGTAGATCACATCAACTTTGTTTCCACTCGGTAGTTGGTCTGGTCTAGTAACAATACCTATGATCGGTTTCATTTTCTTCCTCCTTAAAAAAAATGACTAGTCCATATACTTAGTCATTGATTTCATCATTTGATTTACTTGCTTTTGGCTTGGTGTTCTTCCCATTCCAGCCATCATAGAACGAATCATTTGTTCATTGATTGGTGGGTTTTTCTTCATATATTTTTTCATATAATTACGAGCGACAAAAAAGCCAACTACAGCACCTGCTATAAAGCCTCCTAATAATTTTAATAAATCTAAAAAAAATGCTCCCCAGTTCATATTATTCCTCCTTGGTTCTATTGTACTAGAAAAAAAACAAGTTTTCAAGATGATTTAGTAAAGTGTATGCAATTAATTATTTTTTATACTGGTTATTTAACCAAAAAAAGTCTTGATTTACAAAATCACAAACAAAAATTCTACGATTATAAATGTTAAAGTCTCTTAATATGTTTGGCATGTTAATATTGGTTAGTACTATTGTACAAGAATAGTGTAATTCAATTAAAACATAATATTTTTTGTGCTCATTTACGACTACATGACGGTTTTCTTTGGAAATAATTCTATTTTTGTATTTTCCTTTGAAAAATCGGTTTAATAGTGGGACATCGAAGGTTTGGCATAATGCATCATATAAAGAAAGTCCATAACTAAAGTCTTTTTTGTCTGTTTTCCAAAGGTTTTCTAATGTTTTATATAAGACAAAGCTGTTGTTTTTATAGACTTCATAAAAATCTTTTTGAATTGTGAATAAATAGTACTTTCTCATGATATCACCATGAAAATGGTACCATGAAAAAAAACCTTATTTTGTCGAAATAAGGTTTCAATTTAGATTGAGTGCAATGTGATCGTGATATTCTTCTGATCTTTCATCATCTAGTTTTTCGATTTGTAAGGAGTGGAAATAGGTAACTCCTAATACCATTGTTATAAATAATATCATTATTTTACTTTTAAATATTTCTTTCATACTATTTCCTCCTTCTGTTGTTATTATTTTATCACGAACTCTTGTTCGTGTCAACGTCTTTCCGAACACTTGTTTGACTTTTTTTTGTTGCTGTGCTATACTGTATATGTAATGTAAAAGGAGGTTTCGTATGGAAGAATTAACCAAACGTCAAGAAGAAATTTTAAACTTTATTAAAGAGTATATTGTTTCGCATGGATATCCCCCAACAATTCGGGAAATTTGTAAGGCTATGGGGGTCTCTTCGCCAGCTACTGTTCATGCACATTTAAATAATTTAGAAAGTAAAGGTTTTATTAAAAAGGAAGATACTAAGAATCGGGCAATTGAGTTATTGGTTCCAAACGAATTTGATATCAAAGATCCAGAGGTTATTGAGGTTCCGTTATTGGGGAAAATTACTGCAGGAAGTCCGATTGAAGCGATTGAAAGACCTAATGAATTTTTTTCTCTTCCTGCTTATTTAATTCCGAGAAACAAGGAGGTTTTTACCCTATTAGTGGATGGGACTAGTATGGTGAATGCTGGTATTTTGGACGGAGATATTGTAATTGTTGAAAAACGTAATACAGCACGTAATGGAGAGATTGTAGTTGCTATGACAAGTGAGAATGAAGTTACTTTGAAAACGTTTTATAAAGAAAATGGACATTTCAGGTTACAGCCAGAAAATGATACTATGGATCCTATTATTTTAAACCAAGTATTCATTTTAGGGAAAGCTATTGGTTTGTACCGAAAAATATAAAAAAGACTCTTACAAAGTCTTTTTCTTTTGGCAAAGTGGTTTTGGGTATGTTCCTTCTTTTAAATTCATAATGGTATTGTGATCGATTCCTATGCGTCTTACTGTAATAGGCCCTACCATTCCTGCTTTTTCTATTCCCGCTTTTTGGCAAAATTTTTCATATTCTTGTTCTGTAATGCTACCTGTGTAGTATCCGTATCGAAGCTGTTCTATGGCAGTCGCTGGAATGCATTCTAATCCTACTTCTTGATATAATATTTGTCTTAAGTCATCTAATGTATGTAATCTCATATCGCTAGACCAATCAAATTCTAATCCATATAACTCAAGTGCGCTCATTAATCCATAATGATCTACTTTTATCATGCTATCACGTAAGTCCGATAGCTGTCCATATATTTGAAATATACGAATAATTTCATTAATTTGTTGTTGCAAGGAAATAATACAGTAACGTTTGATTAATTCTTCAGAGCGTAAAATGGTCACTGCTTGTTTTCTTTTTTGTATCAGTTCTTCTTTAATAAAACTATATTTCTCTATTCTTTTAGAATATCCTTCTGTTTCTATGTTTTCAATTTCTCTATCACAATATTGAATTCTCTTTTCTAAAGTTTCTTTTATATACAATCGTTGTTCTTCAAATGGGCGAACGATATTGTACAATGACTTCATAATGTTCCTCCTTTTAGCCGGATTATTATACTATAAAGTGAGAAACTTTGTCAAGAATCTCTGTTTCAAGTGTTTAAAAAAATAGGACCAGATTTGTTCTATTTTAATAATTTTATGATTTTGTTTTTGATGGATTCATAATCAAATTCTAAAAATGATAGTACTTCTTCTTTGGTTCCACTGGCTCCAAATTGGTTTACAGTAATCAAATATTTTGGATCGTATACAAAGCTTTCCCATCCCATAGAAGAACCTGCTTCTATCACAATTGTACGAATTCCTTTTGGTAATACTTCTTTTTTATATTGTTCTTCTTGTTTTAAAAACAATTCTCTACATGGCATACTCACAATTCTTAGATCCAAGTGATAATTTTTATATAGTTCATTTTTTATTTGAATTGCAGTCATGACTTCTGATCCTGTGGCAATTATAATTCCATGTAGGATTTCTGTTTCTTTTTCTATGATATATCCTCCATGTAGTGTTCCATTTATATTGCTTTTTTCTAATTGGTTGGTTTCTACTCTAGAAAGTGCGATTGTATTTGGATGTGGACTATTTAAAATATATGACCAACTTCCTACGATTTCTTTTCCATCTGCTGGTCTAAAAACGTAATGGTTTGGAATAGAGCGAAGCATTGCTAGTTGTTCTATTGGCTCATGTGTTGGTCCATCTTGTCCAACATTAATAGCATCATGTGTAAAGATATAAGTTACTGGTAAGTTCATGAGTGCGGCCAGTCGAATCGCTGGTTTTAAGTAATCTGAAAATACTAGAAATGTTGACCCAAATGGTTTTAATTTGGAAAGAGCCAATCCATTTAAAATGGCTCCCATAACATGTTCTCGAACACCAAACCAGATGTTTCTTCCAGATGTGTTAGAAGAGGTAAAATCTTCTAAATCTTTTAAATATGCTTTGGTAGAGCTTGAAAGGTCGGCACTTCCTCCTACTAGTGTTGGAACCTTTGCAGCAATTTGATTCATTACGATTCCATTTGTTACTCTAGTTGCTTCTTTTTCGTGAAATTCAAAATCGATATTTGTGATATCTATGAGTTCGTTTTTTCCGAATAAATAGTCTAATGGTTTTGGTTCTCCATTTAAATTGTTTGTAACATAATCGCGGTAGTTTTGAACCCATTCTTGATATTTTTTACTACTTCGTGAAGTTATTTTTGTTCTAAAGTTTTCCATTGCTTCTTCATCTGTAAAAAATGGTGTGTTTGAAATTCCTAGTCCAGTTTTTAATTGTTCCATGTCTTCTTTTTCTAGTGGTTTTCCATGAATTTCATTGGTCCCTGCTAGGGAGGAGCCTATTCCAATAATGGTTCTTATTTCAATGATTGAAGGTTTCCCACTTTGTTTTGCTTTGGCAATTGCTTTATCGATATCTGATACAACTAATCCATTCTTTACGATATCAGTATACCAGCCCATTGATCGAAAACGTTCTAATACATTTTCTTTGAATGCAACATCAGTTTTTCCATCTAATGTAATTCCATTAGAGTCATATAATACAATTAAATTGTCTAGTTTTAAGGTTCCTGCTAAGGAGGCGGCTTCATAACTGATACCTTCCATTAAGTCTCCATCTCCACATAGTGTATAAACGCGATAGTCTATTAGGCTTCTATCTTTATCAAATCTATTTTTTTTTGGTAATGGATATTTTGATTTCAACATTTTTTCGGCGATTGCCATTCCGACTGCAGATGCGATTCCTTGTCCTAAAGGTCCTGTGGACATATCTACTCCTGGTGTTACTCCCACTTCTGGATGACCTGGGGTTTTTGATCCAATTTTTCTAAAGTTTCTTAAATCGTTTCTAGTTAAATCATATCCAGCCATATAAAGTGTTGCATATAATAATGCGGAACCATGACCAGCTGACATAACAAAACGATCTCGATTTACCCAATTTGGATCACTAGTGCTTATGTTCATATGATAGGCATATAGTGTGTATATGATTGGAGCTGCTCCTAATACGATTCCAGAGTGCCCACTTCCAGCATTATAAATCATATCTATTCCTAATGATTTGATATTGTTAATTGTTCTTCTTTCCATCTTTTCACCCTCTTATAGTATGGATTTATTATATCAAAAATAAAACTATATTTCTATAGTTCTATTCACTTTTTTGTGTCTTCTAATATAGGTTCTAAATATGTTTGGAATTTTTTCTTTAGTTTTTTATATGCTCCTTTATACATTCCTTCTTCTTGTGTTCCTATATAAAGTGTTTTTGATGCTAGCGATATTCCTATTGGTAATGAATATCGTCTTGGAAATTGTTCTATATCTGTTTCTGTATATTTTGAAAAATATTTGTTTGTTCTATCTACACATATGATGAAGGTCATATAAATGCTATCATCTTCTCTTACTATTTTATTTTCTAATAAATAATTTCCTAGTTTTTCAAATCTTGCTTCATCATATCCTTGATACATTTCTTCTGTCATCTCTTCTTCTCGAATCATCATTATTAAATACACAATATCTAAGTTTCTTTGATAAGCATAACGAATTTTATAGGAGTACCCGTCATATTCTTGAATCTCTCCATAGCCATCATTTTTCAGTTGTTGCTCTATCCACTCATTTATTTTTTCATAGTCTCTATATTTTATTTTTAGTTTTGTTGATTTGACTCGTTCTGGAGTTATTTTCATATGATTCATTAGCAAAATCATGATAGTAGCTGATGCAGCAAATGCTAAAAAACAAGCATTGGATCGATTTTCATATAATTGACGATAAAGATTAGATTTCAAAATATAAGCTGAAATTCCCTTTAAAATAAATGCAGTAACAAAAAATATTCCAGTTACTGAAATAGAAAATTTAATTAAAAGCAATTTATGTTTTGATTTCATAATAACTCTCCTAACGATTACAAATATATTGTCACATTTATCATATCACGTTTCATAAAAAGAAGATACTATTTTTTTGTATCTTCTATATTATAAATTATAAACATATCTATCTCAATAATCCAGCAATTCCTGCTCCTAGTGCCAAAGCGGTTTCTTTTGTCACATTTTTACTCATTTTAGGTTTTGAATACTTACAAGTGGCTCCAGTTTTGATATGTTGTTTATTTTGAATATTAGAATAATTATTAGTAGCTATGTTTTGATTGTTTTCGAAACCTTCTTTTCTCGTAGTTACAAAATTAGTAGCTGATTGAACTGCCATGTTTTTTTGTACTTTCTTACTATAATTTCCAGTAAAACTCTTTTTGAATTTTTGAGGGCGAATCCAACCCGGATTAATGTGAACTGCTTTATTTGCTATTTTTCCTGTTTTAGTTGCACTAAAACCATTCATTGTTGTTTCCATAATAAACTGATTTGCATCTACTTTTTCTTCACTGGTAAAAGAATTAACTGAACTTTCAATAAATGCGCCTCCATAGTTGGCAACTAGAAAACCAGTTTTGGTTTGCCCAAATGGAACTGTCATCAGAAAGCCATTGAAAGCTCCTGAAAGTCCAGATCCTATAATTCCATCAGTTAAGTTTTTCCCTTCTGAAGCGTTACTCAACATTTTTGATCCTATACCAATAGCTAACCCTACTAGAGTCCCAGCAATCTGAAACCAAAGTCCTCCATCTACATCAATTCGGCAAACAGGATTGTTTTCAGTATAAGCATACATATTATGTCCAAAAAAGGATTGACCAGTAGAAATCATAGAATCAGAATTAATAAATCTTCCAATTATAGGGTCGTAATATCTAGAATTCAAATAATAGTATCCTGTTTCAAAATCATAGTAGTAACTACGATATCTAAATGGATTCTTGTAGGCAATATGTGTTGTATCTGTGATTTCTATTCCATTTGCATTTGTAATAGAAATAAGCTTACCCCATGCATCATACTGATAATTTGCTACTACATTGTAATCAGAATCTAATATTCCTATAATGTCTTCCTGTGCATTTTTTAAATAATAATAGGTTGTATCATTATATCGAAATCCAACTAGATTTTGATTCTCATCACGTATATAGTATATCATGATTTTCTTGTTTCATGAAATTATGA
>CAJTLA010000041.1 GCA_910576985.1 uncultured Bacilli bacterium | reverse complement strand
ACAGCAAAAGAAGCAATGCAAGAAGTAGAAGGTTGGACATTATCAGAAGATAAATTATCAATGACAAAAGAATATACAGATAATGCAAAAGAAGAAGTAACAGTAAAAGATATTGCAGGAAACGACCAAACAGTAACAGTAGAAATCAAAAACATCGATAGAGAGTTTGAAGTACCAGTAGTATCTTATAGTGAAACAGATCCATCAAAAGGGCCAATCACAGTAACAATAACAGCAAAAGAAAAAATGCAAGCATTAGAAGGTTGGATATTAGCAGAAAATGGATTAACTATGACAAAAGAATTTACTGAAAATGTTGCATTTGAAGTAACAGTAAAAGACGTAGCAGGAAATGCTCAAACAGTACCAGTAAGTATTCAAAATATTGATAATGTATTTGAGTTACCAACAGTAACATATAGTGAAATAAATCCAACAAATAAAAATGTAACAGCAACAATCACAGCAAAAGAAGCAATGCAAGAAGTAGAAGGTTGGACATTATCAGAAGATAAATTATCAATGACAAAAGTGTTTACAGAAAATGTAACAACAAGTATTGTAGTAAAAGACCTAGTAGGAAATGAACAAACGGTAGTAATTAACATTCAAAATATTGATAAAGAATTTGAAATGCCAATTGTAAGTTATAGTAATTTAAATTCTACAAAAGAACCAGTAACTGTAATAATTAGTGCAAAAGAAGCAATGCAAGAATTAGAAGGTTGGACATTATCAGAAGATAAATTATCAATGTCAAAAATGTTTACAGAAAATGTAACAACAGAAATTACTGTAAGTGACTTATTAGGAAATACTCAAGTAGTAAAAATTAAGATTACTAATATTGATACGAATGCCCCAAGTGTAGGTTATACAGTATCAAACAAACCAAATAAAAATAATTGGTTTATTGATCCAATTCAGGTAACAATTCATGGAGAAGATAAAGAAACTGAAGTTGTAAGATATGAATATCAAATCTTTGTAAATAATGTTTTAGTGACTGATTGGACAGCAACTGATAGTTTAGAAAAACCACAATTTGCAATTTCTCATAATAGTAATAACATTCAATTTAAGGTTAGAAGTTTTGACCAAGCAGGAAATGTTTCAGAAGAAGTAACAAGTGAAACTTATGCATTAGACTCACTAAAACCAAGTGTACAATCAGGAATTGTAACCGTTCCAGGTAATAATGGTTGGTATTTACAAGATATTCTTGTTTCTGTAAATGGAACAGATGAGTTAAGTGGAATTACAAATCTTCTATATGCTATTAGTACAGATAATGGTCAAACATGGTCTGACTGGACAAATAAAGCAGTAGAAAATGGAACAGTTCAATTTAAAATTGATTCTGAATCATCAACTATTTTATATCGAGTAGGAGCAATGGATGCAGCAGGAAATATGGCAGAAGTAGTAACTAGTCAAGTATTAAAAATGGACAAAACAGCACCTACAATTAAAGTTGCAAATGGAGATAAAGTATCAGATAAAGATTTCACAATTACTTTAGAAGCAAATAGAAATGAAATCTATACAGCACCACAAGCTACAGTAGAAGATAACTTAGATGAAAATGCTCAAGTTACAGTATCTGGAGAAGTAAATATGGCACAAGTAGGAAATTATCCAATTGTTTATACTTCAACAGATGCAGCAGGAAATATAAAATCATTAACACTTACTGTAGTTGTAAAAGATACAACAGCACCAACAATTACATTGAATGGTAAAAATGAAGTATCCGTTCTTTATGGAAGTTCATATACTGAACTTGGAGCAACAGCAGTAGATAATCTTGATGAAACAGTAAAACTAAATATTAGCGGAACTGTTAATCCTTATAAAGTCGGAACTTATAAGATTACTTATACAGCAACCGATTTATCAGGAAACAAACAAGTTGTAGAACGTATCGTGAATGTTGTAGCAACAACAACTAATGATTTGTTTAGACAAGAAAACAGTTGTAAATCGACTGGAGATTGTTATAACGTAAAAGAACAAGATAATTATATATGGTACAGTGGACATTTATGGAGAGTTATCAAAGTAAATGAAGATAACACAGTTAAATTAGTTACAGAAGATGCAGTAGCAGGATTCTCATATGATGATGATTCTAGTACATTTAAAGGCAGTCATGCTGAAAAATGGTTGAATGCTGAATTCTATAATTCATTAAATAATGCAACTAAATTAGTAGTACAAGGAAATTATTGTAGTGATTTATCTATTAAAGTACCAACAGTACGTTATACTTGTTCAAACGTAGTAAAATCAAATGTAGGTTTATTAACCATTGATGAATATAATATTCTAGGTGGAGCAAATGGATTCTTAAATAATGGAGAAAGATTCTTCACAATGACACCAACAACAGCAGAATCAAATTGGGTAATCCATGAAGATGGATATGCTGAAAGAGGTCATAGAGTAAAAGAACCATATGCAATGAGACCAGTAATTACAATGAATTCAACAAATATCGTTTCAGGTAGAGGAACATTTGCAGATCCTTATCGAATTCAAAACGATGCAAGTGGAGCAGCAAATACAACATTGAATAAACGTGTTAGTGGTGAATATGTAACATTTGCAGGAAAAACATGGCGTATTGTTAAAACAACAGGAACATCAACAAGATTAATTTACGATTCATATTATATGGATGGAAATGGTTATGCAAGAGTTCCATTTGGAACATATGGAACATTTAGTACAACAGAAGGTGTTGGACAATATCTAAACACAACTGTTTACAATACATTGTTCACAGAAAAAGAAAAAAATGCAATGTTACTTACAAAATGGTATTACAATGACTATGGAATTGGAAAGAATCCATACAATACAACATTAATGGTTAGCAGTAAATCAACTATGGCATATGTTGGATTACCTCGTGTAGGAGAATTGATGAGTGTTGTAAGTGCTACCTCTCGTGTAGATCAATTTACAGCATGGACTCTTAACTCTGATGGCGATTATGCAGGTTATGTATGGCATACTAGTTTTGGAGGAACATCTGAAATGGCAAAAGTAGAAGGAAGAACACGTGGAATTAGACCAGTGATTGAATTGAATCCTTCTGTTAAGATCAAATCAGGAAATGGAACAGCAGCTAGTCCATATACACTAGAATATTAAAAAAGTATCACAAAAAGTGATGCTTTTTTTTTTATAATAATTGACGAACAGATGTTTAATTTGATATGATAGAACAAAGGTGGTGTTACTATGAATTATGTTCCACTATATATTAAAACAGATCACTCATTATTATCAAGTTTGATTAAGATAAAGGATTTAATTGTTTATGCAGAAAAACAAAATTTTCAAGCTTTAACAATTACAGATTCTAATATGTATGGGGTTATGGAGTTTTATCAAGAATGTAAAAGCCATCAAATTAAGCCAATTGTTGGATTAGAACTTGAAATTAATCAACTACCATTGGTTTTATATTGTAAAAATTATTCTGGATACCAAAATTTATTAAAATTGGAAACCATTCATAGTGAACGAGACATTTCATTTTCGGATTTAAAACAATATAGTACTGATTTAATTTGTATTATTCCTTTTTCTAGTAGTTCATTATTATCTGATTGTAAAAATATTTTTGATGATATTTATCTGGGTTATCAATCAAAAGAAGAACGAGATCAATTGCCCTCTGGTGAACCATTTGTCTATTGTAATCCAATCTTATATTTTATAAAAAAAGATTCTGAATATTTAAAATATTTGATTGGTATTCGAGAGGGCGTTACTATTGAAAATGTTTCTTTTAAAGATTATGATTGTTCTTTTCATTCTTATGAAGAAATAAAAGCGATTTATCCAGAAGACTTAGAAAATAATCGAAAAATATTAGAAGATTGCAATTTAGAAATAAAAACAGAAAAAAATTTATTACCTATTTATGATTGTCCTGAAGGAATGACAGCGATTGTCTATTTAAAACAATTATGTAAAGAAGGTTTAAAACGAGTTTTTGGAGAAATGGTATCAAAAAAATATTTAGAACGTTTAAACTATGAGCTTGATGTGATTGAAAAAATGGGATTTTGTAATTATTTTTTAGTAGTTTGGGATTATATTAAATATGCAAAGGAACATGATATTTTAGTTGGTCCTGGAAGAGGAAGTGCAGCTGGTTCTTTGGTTGCTTACTTGTTAAATATTACAACAATTGATCCAATGAAATATCAATTGATGTTTGAACGATTTTTGAATTCTATGCGTGTTACCATGCCTGATATTGATGTAGATTTTGAGTATACGAAACGGGATCAAGTTGTAAAATATTGTGCGAAGAAATATGGTATTAAAAAAGTTGCTCCTATTATTACGTTTGGTACATTGGGTTCTAAACAAGCGATTCGCGATGTTGGACGTGTGATGAATGTGGAATTATCTTTAGTAGATCAAATTTGTAAGCAATTAGATTCTAGAATTTCCTTAAAAGAAAATTATCAAGAAAACCGTAAATTGCAAGAGTGGTTAGAGGCAAATCAAAACTTGAAAAAGATGTATCAAATTTCGTTGAAATTAGAAGGGTTAAAACGTCATACTAGTATTCATGCAGCTGGAATTGTAATGTCTCATGTTGATTTGGATGAAGTCATTCCTTTACATAAAACTTCAGATGGCTATTTGACTGGATATTCTATGGAGTATTTGGAATCTTTAGGATTGTTAAAAATGGATTTTTTGGCGCTTCGTAATTTAACTTTAATTGCAGATACCTTAAAAGAAATACCAGATGATCTTACATTTGATACAATTCCAGTAGGGGATGCAAAGGCTCTTTCTTTATTTACTACTGTGAATACGATGGGAATTTTTCAATTTGAAAGTGATGGAATGAAAAACTTTTTAAGAAAATTTCGGCCAACTACTTTTGAAGATATTTTTGCTGCTCTTGCCTTATTTCGACCAGGACCAATGAATAATATTGATGCTTACATCAAAAGAAAGCATGGACTTGAACCAACTCTTTATATTCATTCAGATTTAAAACCAATTTTAGAAAATACCTATGGAATTATTGTCTATCAAGAGCAGATTATGTCTATTGCGCATATACTCGCAGGATATACATTAGGAGAAGCGGATATTTTAAGAAGAGCTATGAGTAAGAAAAAAGAAGAAGTCTTATTACAAGAAAAGGATAAATTTGTAAGTCGCTCTATAGAACGTGGTTATACGAAAGAAGTTGCAACTGAAGTTTATGAATTAATTTTGAAATTTGCTGCTTATGGGTTTAATCGTGCTCATTCTGTTGCTTATGCGATGATATCTTATCGTATGGCTTATTTAAAAGCGCATTATCCATTATATTTTATGAAACATTTATTAAATATGCATATTGGAAGTTCTAAAACGAGAGAATATATATATGAATGTAAACTCAATCAAATTGAAATATTAAAACCAGACATTAATGAAAGTGGAATTGAATATATTGTGGAAGAAACAGGAATTCGATTTCCAATTACGGGTATTAAAAATGTGGGTGTGAATACTGTTAATGCGATTTTAAAAGAGCGAGAAAATGGCCGTTTTTTAGATATTTATGATTTTATTCGGCGCTGTTATGGAAGAAGTATGAATATTAAAGTGATTCAAAGCTTAATTTATGCAGGATGTTTTGAATCATTTGAATTTAATAAAAAAACGTTGTATGAAAATATTGATTTAATCATTAATTATGGAGAATTGATGAATGATTTACCAGAAGAATATGCTTTAAAGCCAGAATTAGAAATCAAGAGTGAATATTCAAATCACGAGTTAATGGAACAGGAATTAGAAGTATTTGGATTTTACTTGAGTAATCATCCTGTTACAGAACATCGATTACGATTGAACTCAAAAGTTTTGTTATCAGAAATAGAATTGTATTTTGATCGTGTTGTTACTTTGATTGCTTATATTGAAAAGAAAAAAGAAATTGTTACTAAAAATAATGATACTATGTGTTTTCTTACAGGAAGTGATGAAATTACGAATTTAGATATTGTTTTGTTTCCTAGAACATATGAAAAATATCATCATGTAGATGTTGGTCAAGTGATACAGTTTACTGGAAAAGTTGAAAAACGATTTGATAAATATCAAGTGATTGTTACAACATTAGAAGTATTAGAATAAGTACTTGCCATTTGTTTATTTTTCGATTATAATAAGAAAAGAATAGGTGGCATAAAATGAAGAAAAAAGGATTTACGTTATTAGAACTTATGGGAGTTTTGATTGTTTTAGCGATTTTAGCGCTTTTAGTTACACCCGTGATTTCAAAAACAATTAAAAACAATAAACAAAAACTGTATCAAGTACAAATTGAGATGATTGAAAAAGCTGCTAAGGATTATGCAGTTAAAAATAGAGACTTGTTACCCGAAGAAGGAAAAGCGATTATTATTACTTTAGGAGAATTAAAAAAAAGTGGTCTTATTCATGAAGAAATTAGAAACCCAATCACCAAAGAATTATTTTCTAATGATTTAAAAATACAAATAGGGAATAGTCGTAATCAATATACTTATACTGTATTAGAGGAAGAAATGAATGGAATTGGTCAATAAAAGTGTAATGTAGATTATGCTTTTTTTGTACTTTACATCCCTTTGTCGTTTCTCATACATGGAACTAGAAAAATTGGGTAAAATATGATATGATAATTGCGATATTAGTAAGGAGGTACGTTATGTTTCAAATGAATTATAAAGTATTAAAACAAAATAAGTTATTGATACTATTATTGCTTGGAACGATTATATTTGTGACTTTTCTTACTTTTATGTTAAATAAAGCAAATGATCAAAAATTAAAAGAAGCAGATTTAGAAAAAGATGGAAATAGCAAAGTTGGTTCTTTGGTTATTAATGAAATTATGTCTTCTAATGGAGGAGCGAATGCGGCAGAAGATGGTGGCATTTATGATTGGATAGAACTTTACAATGGAAATAATTATGATGTTTCTCTTTCTAATTATGGACTATCTGATGAAGAACAAGCGAAATGGACTTTTCCAAATATTAAAATGAAAGCCAAATCTTATTTGATAATATATTTATCGGGGAGTAAACAGGAAGGATTATATGCAGATTTTAAACTTAGAAGTAGTGGAGATGAAACAATATCTTTAAGAAATCCAAGTGGGAAAACGGTTGATTCTGTAAGAACTGTATCATTAAATAAAAATCAATCGATGGCAAGAAATACTTCAGGAGAATGGATTGTTACGAGTGTTTCTACTCCTGGGTTTGAAAATACAGAAAAAGGAAGAGAAAAATATTTAGATTCAATCACTGGAAAGAATGATGATTTGGAAATTACAGAAGTATTGCCAAATAACAAAGGACATTTTAAGGATCAATATGGAAATTATAGTGGATATGTGGAAATAAAAAATAAAACTAATAAAACAATATCATTGAAAAAGTATGGATTAGGTGGAGATTTGCTTGCTCCGTTTGAGTGGCAATTTCCAAAAGATAATATTGGTCCAAATGAAACTATTGTTGTTTATACTTCGGGAAAAAATTTAACTGAAAAAGAGATTCATTCTAATTTTAAATTAGAATCAAAAAATGGCGTTGTTTTTTTAACAAAAAGCGGAAAAATTGTAGATAGGGTTGAATATTCAAATTTAGAAAATGGATATGCTTTGGTGAAAGAAAATACTTGGATAAAGACAGGTAAGATTAGTCCAGGATATCCTAATACGGAAGAAGGAATTCATACTTTTTCTAAAAAGAGGCAGACGAATCCTGATTCTTTAATGATTAATGAAGTCATGAATCATAATACTTCTTATTTGTCTCAAAATGGTGGAGAATATTATGATTGGATCGAATTAAAAAATAATTCTAAAAAGGAAATTCAGTTAAAGAATTATTATTTGACTACAAATGATAGTAGAGTAACAGAATGGAATTTTCCTGAGGTTACATTAAAGCCAGGAGAACTTTATGTGGTAATGGCATCAGGTGACAGTCAATTATCAAATCAAAGTTATCAACATACTAATTTTAAAATTTCTGATACAGAAGCTCTTTATATTACTGATGGCAAGAAGATTATTGATTCTATGTTTATATCAGAAGTACCACTTTCTTATAGTATGGGAAGGGGAAAAGATTATGGTTTTTTCTATTTTAAAAATCCAACACCAGAAAAAGAAAATGGGGAAGGAATATTGCAAGTTTCTAATGCACCAGAGGTTAGCAAAAATGGAGGAATTTATAAAGATCAAATTCGTTTAGAGATGAAAGCAAATGGGACAATATATTATACATTAGATGGAAGTGTTCCAAGCACTCATTCTAGTAAATATACTGATCCCATTTTTCTTTCAGAAACAGCGGTTGTTCGAAGTATTAATGTAGAAGAAGGAAAAATAGAAAGTCCAGTGATTACAAATAGTTATATTATTGATGAGAATCATACTTTGCCAGTAATGTCTGTATCGATGAATCCAAATGATTTTTCGAGGGTTCAATCTAATAGTTGGAGTGAACTAGAGGTTTCTAGTCATGCAGAGCTTTATGAGGATGGAAAAAGCTTTTCTATTCCTTGTGGTTTTAAATTATTTGGTGGATCGACTAGAGGAATGGCGAAAAAAAGTTTTGCTTTGAAGTTTAAAAAAAAGTATGGGGTTTCTAGTTTGCACTATAAAGTATTTGAAAATCGAGATTTTTCTGTTTTTAATACACTTGTTCTTAGAAGTGGTTCACAAGATAGTGAAAATGCCTTTTTTAGAGATATTTTAGCAACTTCTCTTATGGAAAAAAGTGAAGCAGAAGTTCAAAGTTATAAATCGATTGTTTTATATATTAATGGAAAGTATTGGGGCGTTTACAATATCCGAGAAAAAGTGGATGATGAATTTTTATCTAATCATTATAATGTAGATGGAAAGAAAGGAAATATTACTAGAACTGATTATACTGTAAGTTTAGGAACTGGAAAAGATTATCAAGATATTGTAAAATATGTTAGTACTCATGATATGACAAAAAAGCCTAGTTATGAATATGTTAAGAAAAAGGTAAATATCAATAGTTTAATTGATTTTTGGGTAGGAGAAATATATACTACTAATTACGATATTATCAATAGTAGGGCATTTTCACATCCAGATATTGATGATGGTAAACTACATTTTATTTATTATGATTTGGATTATTCGATGTTTTTTCCAATGAATGATTATTATACTTTTATGACAAATCCAGAAGGAATGAGTGATTTTAAAGTTCCTACTGTATTTATGACAAATATGTTTAAAAGTAAAGAGTTTCGGTCTGATTTTGTAGAACGACTTAGTTGGAATTTAAAAAATATATGGAATGAAAAAAATATTTTGAAACAGCTAGACTCTATTTATAAAAATTTGAAGCCAGAAATGGGACGTAATCAAAAACGATGGGGAATGACCTTAAAAGATTGGAATGATAGTGTGGATGTCATAAGAGATTTTGTGAAAAAAAGGGAAGGATATTTATTAAAGCAAACAAAAAGTTTTTTTAAACTAAGTAATGCCGATATGAATAAATATTTTGGTGAGTTATGAGAAAATATCGTCATGAGTTAAAATATATTATTACAGAACAAACAGCTCGTATTTTGCAAATGCGTCTTGCTACAATTATGGATTTGGATGTAAACTCTATTTACAAAGACCATACTTATAAAATCAGAAGTTTATATTTTGATAATGATTCTTCTGATGCTTATTATGAAAAGTTAGATGGTGTTTTATATCGTGAAAAATATCGCATTCGTTATTATAATGATGATGATACGTTTATTCGTTTAGAACGTAAACTAAAGCACAATAATTTAACTTCTAAAGATCAAATGACGATTTCTAGGGAAATTTGTGATAAAATACTAAATGAGGATATTGAAGATCTTTCGAGAACTGGGTTATTAGAGGAATTCTTAGATGATATGAGAAGAAACCATTTAAAACCTTCAGTCATTGTGGACTATTATAGGTTGGCTTATACTTATCCAATATCAGATGTACGAATTACGTTTGATTCTAAAATTAAGTCAGGAATTTATGGATATGAATTATTTGATTTTGATCTTCCAACATTACAAATGACGAAGGAAAATCAAGTTGTATTAGAAGTAAAATTCAATGAAATATTACCAGAAGCGATTTCTATTATTTTGGGAACTGTTCCAATGTATCGGGAAGCAGTATCAAAGTTTGCTCTTTGTAGAAGTATAAAATAGGGAGGAATAATTATGAATTTTTTAGACATGATAAGAAAAAGTGTTGTGGAGGAATTTACAGGAACTATATCTGCAGATAAGATGATTTTATCTATTGTTGTCGCCTTTTTAATTGGATTATTTATTGTTTATATTTATCGTAAAACATATACAGGTGTTGTATATTCAAAATCGTTTTCTTTATGTGTTATTTTGCTTTCTATGGTAACTGCTATGATTATTAGAACGATTAGTTCTAATTTAGCTCTTTCGCTTGGAATGGTAGGAGCGTTATCGATTGTTCGTTTTCGAACTGCAGTGAAGGAACCTGTGGATACTGGTTTTATGTTTTGGGGCATTACAGCGGGAATTATGGCAGGAGCTGGTTTGTATTTAATTTCTATTATTGGATCTGCTTTATTAGGACTTTTATATATTGTTAGTTATAGTATGGGATTTAAGGTGAGTTCTAATTATTTATTAGTCATTAAATATGATGTTTCTGCGCATAATGATGTTAGTAAGATTATGAAGAAAGTAGCAAAGAAAAAATTAAAAAGTAAAACATTATCTAAAAATGTGATTGAGCTTACTTTTGAAATTGAAATGAAAGATATGAAAGATAATTTTATCGAACAATTTGAAGGAATTGAAGGGGTTAAGAATGCCAGTTTAATTAGTTATCAAAATGATTTTGGAGCTTAGAATGAGGAGGACTTTTATGGAAAGAGAAAGAAATAATGATATCGATGAATTATATTCCACTCTGAATATTGGAAGTTTTCTAGAGCGTCGAAAAAGTAGAGAAACAACTGAAGAAAATATTCCAAGACGACGATCAGAAGAATTGAAGCAAGAAAGACCAGTCACTCGTGAAGTAAGTAGAGAAAGTTTAAGGCAAGAAAAACCAGTTGCTCGTGAAGTAAGTAGAGAAGCTTTAAGACAGGAAAAACCAGTTGCTCGTGAAGTAAGTAGAGAAGCTTTAAGACAAGAAAAACCAATTACTCGTGAAGTAAGTAGAGAAGCTTTAAGACAAGAAAAACCAATTACTCGTGAAGTAAGTAGAGGAGCTTTAAGACAACAAAGACCAGTTGCTCGTGAAGTAAGTAGAGGAGCTTTAAGACAAGAAAAACCAGTTGCTCGTGAAGTAAGTAGAGAAACTTTAAGACAAGAAAAACCAATTACTCGTGAAGCAAACGTAAGGCAAGGAAAAACAATTGCTCAGGAAGAACCACAGGCTGTGTCAGTTAGTGAATTACGCAGGCGAATATTAGAACAAGCAAGAAAAGAAGAAGAATTAAAATCAGAAAAGGCAGTGGAAGAAGCAATCAAGAGAGAAAAGCCTTTATTAGAGGAAGTTGAAACAATAGAGCCTGTTGTGACAGAGGAAGAATTAGAAGATTTGACAAAAGAATTTGAAGAGTCAAATGAGGAATTGGATGATGATTTCGAAGATCTTTTAGATAGCAAAAAAAAGAAACGTAAAAAAGAAAAAAAAGGGAAAAATCGTAAAGAATCAGATCATTCTAAAATGAGTAAGAAGTTGTTTGCAGGCGTTATTACATGTGCGATATTAGATGTGATTGCTGTTGTTTGTTTGTTTTTAGTGTATGGTCCAATTTCTTATTTTCGAAATATGTTGGTGACTTCTGCAATGACTACTATGAATCATAAATATTTGGCACGTACTTTTTATAGCGAAAAAACAATTAATCAGATTTTAGCTGGAAATGTTGTAAATGAAATTGGAGAAAATACAAATATTAAAGATATTAATTTTAATGGTGCTGAAGATACTGGAAAGTATGATTCTGTTTATGAGGAGCAAATTTTGAAGCGAGATAAGAATCAGCTTTATAAGGTGATTGATATTAAAGGAAATGGATATGTTGGATATTTGGTAGCGATTTATGATCCATCTAGGGTGGAATTAGTGAGTGCTACTAGTTATGGATATGGTGGAGCTTTATTGACAAATATGTCTAAAAAATATAGTGCGAAAGTAGCTATTAATGCGAGTGGCTTTTCAAATGGAACAGCAGTTGGAAAAGGAAGTATTCCAGTTGGAACTGTGATTCAAGATGGAAAAATAATTTCTAATGGAAGTGTGACTGGATATGGTGGAGGAATTGCAGGCTTTAATAAAGATCATGTTTTAGTTTTAACGAAAGAAGATGCTTCTACAGCTGTAAAAAATGGAATTGTAGATGCAGTAGAGTTTGGTCCATTTTTAATTGTGAACGGAAAAGCTGCTGAGATTAAAGGAAATGGTGGCTGGGGAATTGCTCCTAGAACTGTTTTGGCGCAACGAAAAGATGGAATTGTGTTATTTTTAGTGATAGATGGTAGAAATGCGAAGCATAGTCTTGGTGTGGATATGAACGAATTAATTAATATTTTAACAAAATATAAAGCTCATAATGCCGTAAATTTAGATGGCGGAGGTTCTTCTACTTTGGTGGTAGAAGGAAAACTTAAAAATATTCCATGTGGTTCTAGTTGTGGAGAACGTTATGTACCAAATGCTTGGATTGTCAAATAAACCTTTAAAGGTTTTTTTTCTAGAACATTCGCCAATTCATAAAAAGAAATGCTTCATAGAATATGTATGAAGGGGGTTGATAAGATTAAGGTAATTAATATGTATGAAAATAGCAAACAAGTGCTAGAATTAATTCGATTGCGGTTAGAGTCTTTAGATGAAGTAGAACAAGATCAAATGAAGGAAAAAGAACGATTAAAAAATTTATATGAAAATTATCAAAAAAAAATTGCAAAAATGGAAGGTATTTTAAAAGAATTAACTGGAATTGAGTATTCGTTATATTATGATATTGCAGTAAAGGGCTCTACTATTAATAAAGCTGTGGATAAAGTTGCCTTAGATTATGATGTTAGTTCTTCTATTGTGTGGAAAAAACATTACCCAAAAATAAAGTCAAAGTTAGAATAAAACCCCCTTCTAAAAAGGAGGTGAATTATGAATACAGAAACGTTAAATGGAACTAATATTACAGGAAATGAATTGAGTGTTGATTGCATTCGTTCGAATCAAGAGAAGTTTCATTTGGATAGTGAAGGCAATTTAACTGTAAAAAGTATTACAACTTTAGATGAAGAAGGTACATTAGATCATATATATCCAGTTGGCTCTATTTACATGAGTTCTGAAAGTACAGATCCTAGTACGATTTATGGAGGAAGTTGGAGTTTGAAACGAACTTTTTATGGAGGAGAATTGATTGCTTTTGGCACTGTGATAAATGGTAGTATCAATAATGATTCGCCAGTGAATAATCAAGAGTATTGTTCTTTTGCAGATAATCGGATTCCAAATAAGTTATATGATGTTACAAATTATGTAAATGATACTTTAAATCAAGATTCTGGAACAATTTTGGTAAAACCCCAAGGGATTGTTGGACTTGTAGAAGCAGAGATGTATATTTCTGGATTGGGATCTAATTCATTAAGAGGCTTCTGGTGGGGGGAGAATGGAAACAAACTACCAACAGGAGTTAGTATTTTTCCTTCCACTAGTTTAAATTTCTTATCAACGGGACCAATTGATTATAATTATGGAGGAAACTCAAATACTTATTTTTATAAAGTTACAGATCAAGCAGGATTAGATACAGCATTTTATGTAAATCCAACTTTTGTGCCATATGGTGGAGGTTCTTTTACGCCAACTAGGGGTGGTGCAAAATGTTATTTGATGGTTAAAGCATATGCGAAAGCTGGAACTAATTATATGTGGCAACGGATATCCTAAAAAAGACATCGAAAGATTTTTTTTTCTAAAATTTTTTTACAGTACTTTTCTAGTAACTCTAGGGTTTTGCCTATCAGTAGTTTTAT
>CAJTLA010000040.1 GCA_910576985.1 uncultured Bacilli bacterium | reverse complement strand
AAAAAAAAAAAAAAAAAAAAAAAATCCTAGATATTAAAGGAAAATTCAAAAATTTAGGTATTGACAATAATTTCACATGAAAGAAAATAAAATTTTAAAAATATTCTTTCTTTTTTAGGGTGTGTAAATAATCAGTCAAATTATAATTCAATTTTTTATTCATCCTAAATTGGTCTAGAAAATAAGTACTAAAAATTTTGCATGTTTCTATTATGGAAGTCCATAACTTAATAAGTATATTATATACAAGTTCTTATTATCAAGTATTCTTAATGACATACTCCACTACTTAAATAAGAAATGGAGACTTCTTGCTTATTTTATTAAAATTCAATGATCATTAATTTTGACAAGACATTATCTGTTTTTCTGTTAATTCTGTCATTTTTATAATCAAGGGTATTTCAATCCCTTCTTTCAACATATTAGTAGCAATTTTTAATTTACTTCGTTTTTCTCTCAAACGTTCTCCTACGATTTTTCCCTCCATAATTCCTTCTCTCTTATATTCTGCTGCTACATCCTCTAATTTCATTTGTTCCATATCCTCTCTTTTTAATTGTTCGTACATTTCTAGATCGGCATTATACATTGTTATCATTTTTCCTAATTTCTCAAATTTTTTCTTTTGGCTAATTTGTTTTAATATTTCCTCTGCTTCTTCCATCAGATATTGATCTAATGAAAATAACAATGCATAGTCTTTCTCGATTCCATTTTTTTAAGTGCTTCTTTAATATTCCATATTTTTATATCAAAATAATTTCCAAATCTTTCTAACAATTCTTTTTCTAACTCTTGATATTCCTTCAGTGATTTTTCTTTCCCATATGAATAATTTAATATCAATCTAATTTTTACTGGTTTTACGTTTTGATACATTTTTCCTGGGTTTTGTTTTGAATAGATTTCTGACATATACATAGTAATCCTAGCTTCTAAATTTTTTAAGTCTTGATTCTGTATTTCAACAATGATATACTCTTTTTTTGTTTTTACTAATAAATCACAAATACTATATGATAAATGCTTATTTTGTTTGAATGTTTCTTTATCTAAATATTGTATACTCACGATTGTTTCATGAAAAATATCTTTGAATAGTTTTTGTAAAAAGTAAGTTCTGCCAAATATGTTTTTAAAACTAGTGTCATAACGAAGTTCGTATATTTTATCTTGCATTTGTTCTCCTTCTAGAGGAACTGATAACTACATTATAATAGATAAGTATCTATTTTGTCAATATTACTCCTCACTAGTATTATTCAACATAACTTTTTAAAATCCTAAAAAAAACAAAAATTTTCATTTTTATTCTTCTAATAACAATTGTTCAATTTCCTTCCAACTAGATACCCTAACAATTCCCTGTGAAGTAAGTTCTTGATCCGAAATATTCTGATTATGATGAGAAGTAAATAAAAACTTTATTTCACCATATCCATGCAAATTATCTAATCGATCATCTATTTTTACATCACATTCTAATAAACTTTTATCATTAATAAACACATATTGGTAAGGACTAATAAATGGAAATTGTCTCTGTAACCAATCATATTTATCTAATAACAATCTACTATAATTTTGTTCATATATATTAGTATAATAAGCTGTACATATAAATAATTGATATTGTTTTGATAGCTTCTCCAATACCTCCACAGCATCTTCCATAACCGTAACATAATCATATACATTTTGTGTTTGAAAAAACTCATAATATTCAGTCAATCGTTCTTCTGGAACCAAATCTTCCACAAAATATCCTGGCAAGTCTTCTAATGTATAATTTGTATTTAAAAATTGATTTAAAATTCCTAAATGACCTCCTGCACAAAGAACATCATCCATATCGATCATCATCTTCTTCATAAGTCCACCTCAATATAATTATACCATATTATTTTATTCTTCTACCATTTTATTGATAGCATCAAAAAAACTTTCAATTCCTGTTTTGACAATATTCCCCATAGTTTCTGAAATAGAAAGACCCAAATCAGAAGTTTTATTTCGATAGTCTTTCATAGTAGTTTCCATGTAATCTTCAATATGAACATCTTTACCAGCAGCAACATCAGCTTCAAATTTCTTAATTTGATCTGCTGTATAAACTACTTTTTTATGTTGTTTAAATTCATAGTATCCTGTCGCTTGTGAAAAATAAAGTGTTAAAAAAGTGATCAGTAGCACCCAAAACGTATACTTAAATATTTTGTTATAAATCTTAATTCGATCCTCAGGCTTCATTTAACATCTCCGCTATAATAGGCGCTAGTAAAGTAATCGTATTGGTTACTTCTCCAATATCATTTTCATTACCACCACATTCCAATAAAATCATATTTGGGTTCAAATCTTGATTATAAATCCCATTCACACCCTTTCCCTCTTTTGTAATCACGCCTCTAGTCAAGCTCGGATACTTAGATTTTATTTTCTCATTTAGTTTATTCATTAAAGCCAAATTTTTTTCATAATTTTTATTTTCTTTTCCACACACAAATAGTACTTTCGCATAATTCGTTCCATCAATTGTAGTAGTAGAAGCAGATTTTGATAACGCATCCCTGTGCAAATCAATAATCAAATCTAAATTCGGATGATTCTTAAGTGCAGATTCTACAAAATATCGACTCGCTTGATAACTATAATTATGATTCCAATTTTGAGTCGCCATAAAATTTCCAATATCACCCTCTTCTACAATGGTAGAAACCCCTAATTTATTCAACTTCTCTTTTAACAACAAAGAAGCCATAACTACATTCGGTGTAATATTATATGACTCCAAATTAGAAGCATGATAACCTTCATTATAATGAGTACTATAAATATATATTCTAGCCGTTTCTGGTTGTTTCAATTCTTCCACATTATTTTTACGAAACACCATCATTGGTTTATTTTCTACCTCCTTAGGTTCCTCATTTTTCCCAAATTTATGACCTAAAGAATGTTCTAAAATAGTAACAGGTTCTTTCATTTTAAATGAGGATAAAAAATTACTGACGTTAGTAATAAAAGTAGAAGTTGCTTCATTATATTTTAAGTGATAATTAGAATCTTCCAACAGTTTTTTTATAAATTCTTCATTTGAAGTGGCCAATTTAAATCGATCGAAAATGATTGCAATCACAATAATAAACATAAAAATCAAAAATACAAACCATAAAAAACGGAATTTGAATGTTTTTCTTTTTTTAGCTTTAAATCGCTTTCCCATATTATCACCCACCTTGTAATAATATCGTAACACCTAACAAACGGAAATTTTGTCAAAATAAAAGTTATAACTGATTTTTGTTATAACTTTTTATAACTAGAATATTCTCTAATTTGTTCCCACTCTTCTTTTTCTTTCAAATACTCCAAAATGATTTGTTTCACTCCATCCATCTGATGTTCTCCCAAAAAAGAATTTGGTAAATATAACTTTTTTTCTAAAATGCGTTCTAAAAGATCCATCAATTCATATTTTCGAAAGAAAGATGAAACACCAGAATTTTCTTCTATTGTTCTTCTTTCAATATCTAATAAAAATGGTACAGTCGAAGCTTTAAATGATTGATGAATCATATTATTTCGGTAAGCATATAGAAAATGAATTAAATCCATTCTATTGATTTTTTGATACGCATAAAAATAAGTAAAAAAATGAAATAATTCTAACCACTCTCCACAAATGCCATATCCTCCACCAAATTTTCTAACATCTACTCTTTCCACATATTGTTCACCAGAATGCTTCTCTCCAATACTAGTAGCATTATGAGAAAGTAATTTTGAAAATAATGGAGAAACAGTAAATTCAATACTGATTTGACGTTCATCAATAGGTGCACATTCAATCAATTGAATCATTTTTTGAAAAGATTCTTTGTCAACAATCATAGATTTTTTAAAAGAATAAGGAGTAGAACTTAAAATATCTTTTTCTATCAATTGCCTTAATCTCCTAGCAACATAGAAAAAATGATGTTTTTCTGTTTTTGAAAAATAGATATAATGATCTGTCCCATCTAAAAAATTCCGATTAGAAAAGTCAAAATGACTAAATGAATTTTTACCTTCAAATCGATAATATTTGGGAATTTCTGAACAATGTAAATAAAAATTTTTAATCATAATGCAATCTCCTTTTTCAAAACATACTCTATTATATATCAAAAAATAATTTATTCAAAGAAAAAACTCATCACAGAGTTTATTCTTTTGTCTTTAACGCCTTAAACATTTTTTTCCACAATCCACTAGAAGAATAATTTAAAATCCCGACTTTATAAATACGTAATCCATAGCGAATTAAAAGCCAATTCATAATAACTACAAAAACAATCGCGATAATAAATTCAAATATTCCAAATTGTCCAAGGACAAGTAAAGAAGGGGCTAAAATCGCTGATATTAGTGGTACAAATCCTAACACCTTAATAAATACTGCACCATTAAACACTCCTGCCATCATAGCAAGATAATACCCAATTAAAGACACTATAATAATTGGAGTTTGTAACTGTTGAAAATCTTCTGTATTTGTTGTCATTGAAGCCAAAATTCCAGCCAATAAAGAATAAGCAATAAATGTTAAAATCATTAACAAAAGTGATAATGGAATAATATAAATAAATTTATCCAACAATCCGCTTTCTCCTAAATCCTGGATGACATTACTCACTTCTGTTCCAAAACCATTGATAATGGAATTTCCTCCAATAAAATGACGAATCAAAAAACCAAGACCAACAAAAGCAACTAATAAAATTCCTTGTATCAATACAAATAAATTTCCAGCAATTACTTTTGCAAAAAAATGTGTTTTGGGAGAAACATTAGAAATAATAATTTCCATTCCTCTCGTTGTTTTTTCATCATTCACTTCAGCACCAATCATTTGTACCAAAAATAAAGTAAGCATAAAAAATGGTAAAATAACAACTGGAAATACAGTTGTAGTAATCATCTGCATATTTTCATCTTCTGATTTTTTTGTTTCATCCAAATAAATTCTTTCAATCGTTGGATTCGCATAAATTGAAGCCATTTGTTCCTCAGAAATATTAGATTTTAAAATGGCAAGAGATATTTTTGTAGTATTAATTGCATTCACTAAAATTTGTGAATCCAAACTTTCTAAAAACTGTTCTGACAAGATTGTTGCTTTTAATGTATTATCTTGATCTTGTTGAAACCACACAACAACTGATTTTTCTTCTTCTTCAATTAATTTTTTTGCTTCTTCAAATGTTTTATTATATTTTTTAACAACATAACTTCCATCTTCAGATTGCTGCAAATTCAAATCTGTATCTTTTAATTGTTGTTCAAAAATTGGATAAGATTCCTTAGTATCATCGATTACATAAATGGTAGTCTTATCATTAAAATCTCCTCCAAAAAAAGTAATAATGCTATCAATATTAATAATTCCAGCTATGACAATTGCTAAAATAATATTCGCAACTAAAAACCATTTTGTTTTTACTTTTCTTTTTAAACTAACACCAATTAAATAATTTAATTTACTTGTCATAACTCTCACCTACTTTTGCAACAAATATTTCATTTAATGATGGTTCTTCTACCACAAATTTCGTAATTTTTTTATGTTTAGAAATCGCTTCAAATACTTTAGCAGCAATCGTATGATCTTTGATTTTAACCTCAAATTCATCCGCTTTTTCAACTACCTCTAATACGCCATCCACTTTTTCTAATTCACTTTTTTTCACATCACCCTTAATTAAAATATTTTTCTTTCGATATTGGTCTTTAATTTCTGATAAATATCCCTCTAACACAGACCTTCCATTTAACATAACGACTAATTTTTTACAAAATAATTCCACATGTTCCATCCTATGTGATGAAAATATAATCATACTCCCTTGATTCGACATAGTAATAATTTCATTTTTGAAAAGCTCAATATTAAATGGATCTAATCCACTAAACGGTTCATCCAAAATAAGCAATTTAGGATTATTAATAATAGCAGTAATAAACTGAATTTTTTGTTGATTTCCTTTAGAAAGTTCTTTAATCTTTTTATCCTTATATTCAGAAATTTCAAATCGTTCTAATAATTCTTCTAAACGATTCAAAATATCCTTTTCTTTCATTCCTTTCAAAGTACCATAAAATAAACATTGTTCCTTTACTGTCATTTTTGTTAATAAACTTCTTTCTTCTGTCAAAAATCCAATTTGGTCTGTAACATCATAATCTATTTTTTTTCCATTTAATGTAATAGAACCACTAGATGGATCTAATAATCCCATAATCATTCGAAATGTAGTCGTTTTCCCAGCACCGTTAACACCAAGTAATCCAAAAATTTCTCCTGGTTTTACTGTAAAAGACAAATCATCAACAGCCAAAAAATCCCCATAATATTTTGTAACATGATCTACTTTTAACACATGAATCCTCCTCCCTGATATCAGTATAAACATTCCCCTTAGGGATAAGTCAATACTATTTAATGAATTAATCTTAAAATATCGTTATATGTAATAACTACCATCAATAACATAAGTAACATGAATCCTATCGCATGAACTGTATTTTCTATTTTTGGACTCACTGGACTTCCTTTTATTTTTTCAATTACCAAAAATAACAATCTTCCTCCATCAAAAGCTGGAATTGGAAGTAAATTAATAAATCCCACATTAATACTCATAAAAGCGATTAAATAAAGAATATTTAATATTCCCGTTTTCGCAGTTTCTCCAACCACCTGGAATATTCCAACTGGCCCCGCTAAACTACTTAAACTAAGTTTTCCCATAAACAAATAACCAATAATAAAAATCATTTGTTCTACAATACTTGCTGTTTTAGAAAAAGCATATTTTAAAGAAGGCAATAAACCATGTGAAGTTTTTGATTCTAATGAAAAACCATATTGATATCCTTCTTGTTTATGAATTGTTACTTTTTTAGGAGTTATTGAAAGCGTTTTTTCTGTTCCATCTTGTTTCAATACTACAAATGTAGTTTCTTTATTAGAAATAACTTGTAATTGTAACATTAGCATATCAGAATTATTTACTTTTTTATTTCCTACTTTGATAATTTTATCATGTTTTTCTAACCCTGCTTGATCTGCTGGACTATTTGGGGTCACCTCTCCAATCGTTGTTCCCAATGATGGAGCACCATGAATCAATGAAATAACAAAAAGCAAAACAATTGCCAATATAAAATTAAACATAACACCTGCAATAATAGTAAGAAAACGTTGATACCATTTTTTATTCTGCATTTGTTTTTCTTTTGGAATTTGTGATTTTTGATCAGCTTCTAAATCTTCTCCAGCCATCTGAACAAAACCACCAATCGGCAATAATCGAATAGAATATTCTGTTTCATCATTTTTTCGTTTCCATTTGAATAATCTAGGTCCCATCCCAATTGAAAATTCATACACATAAATACCTGACTTTTTCGCAAAAAGGAAATGTCCAAATTCATGAATACAAACAATAATACCTAAAATAAGAATAAAATATATAATTGTCATAATTCCCTCTTTTCTATAAAATACTAATAAAGAAAATATATCCTAATACTACAAAAATAATACTATCTAATCGATCCAAGATTCCTCCATGTCCTGGAATTAAATTGGAAAAATCTTTTTTCCCATAATACCGTTTAATAGAAGAGAAAAACAGATCTCCAAATTGTCCAATAAATGAAAGAAATATAGTAATAACAATTAATAACCAAATAGAAGTTTCTGAATTAATTACTGTGTGATAAAACATAACGGCAATAAATGTTGCGAATAACGTTCCTCCAATGGTTCCCTCCCACGTTTTCTTAGGAGAAACAGATTCCAACAATTTATGTTTTCCAATTAATAAACCTGTAAATAATGCATAAGTATCCGTAATAATAGTAATTAATAATAAATAAGTAAGTAAATTAATTCCAAGATCTCGAAGTAAAATAATAAGTGACATTGAAGTTCCTAGAAAAAAGATCCCACCAATTAAGAAAAAGGCATCATTAATACTGTATCTGTTATGATCGTGGTATAAAACAGTTGGTATTAAAAAAGTTAAAAATAGTCCAGCAATCACTCGAAAATCCATAGTCAAAAAGATTTTTTCTCCATCGAGTGCTGTTGTAGTATTAAAGAAAAATAATAGAGTCATCATAATATAACTGATAAAATAAATAAATTCTGGTAGTTCTTTTTTAGTTCCTTTCATGTCCAAAAATTCTTTTAATCCAAGCAATGAAACCAAATACACTGCTACTGTAAAAATAGTTCCGCCTTTAATATATAGTGGAATTAAAATCAATCCCATTATGATTGCACTAATGATCCTTTTTTTCATAATCAATTCCTCCAAATCTACGATCTCTTTTTGTATATTCTAAAATGGCTTGATCAAATTTTTCTTCATTAAAATCTGGAAAATAAGTTTCTGGAAAATAAAATTCTGCATAAGAAGCTTGCCATAACATAAAATTACTAATTCGATATTCTCCACTTGTTCGAATTAAAAAATCAATTGGTGGCAAGTCATGATACAAATATTTAGAAAATACAGTCTCATCTAATTCTTGAATTACACCATTTTCTAAATCATGATGTATTTTTAAGGTGGCATCTATAATTTCTGAATGACCTCCATAATTAAGACAAAAATTTAAAATTCCTCCAGTATTATCTTTTGTCATCTCTACAATTTCATCCATTGTTTTTAACACTTCTTCTTTTAAAGGTTCCCTTCTACCAGAAAAAATAATTCTAATATTTTCTTGTTTATATTTTTTCGAATCATTTTTAAATTTTTTAGTAAATAAACCCATTAAATAATCTACTTCTTCTACACTTCGCTTAAAGTTTTCTGTAGAAAAAACGTAAACACTTAATATCTCAACACCAGTTTTTGTTAAAATATAACGACTTAGTTTTTCTAAATTTTCTGAACCAGCTTTATGACCATAACTCCGCTTTTTTCCACGTTTCTCTGCCCATCTTCCGTTTCCATCAACAATAATTCCAACATGTCTAGGAATTTTCATTTTTTGAATTTCCATATGTTACCTCACAATCTATTTAATATTATAGTATAAACAGCTACTTTATACAAGGAAAATAAAAAATAAATTTTTCATTTAAAGGCGAAGCATAACCAAAATTTGAACACAAAACAAAAAAAACCAACCAATTGATTGACCTAACTCTTAGATAGTATTATAAAACAATATTTTAAAACGGTCTTCCACATTCAAATTCCATATTCTTTATCCATATTGCTTTTAAATATTTACCATCTTCTAGTACTGCAATAATATCAATACAAAATTCTACTTCCTCATCATTATCTTTTTCATTATAATCTCCAATACATATTATATTTTTTTCTTTATCATAATACGTTGGCCATTAATCTGCATATCTTTCATCCCCATTATAAATATCACGCTCAATATATAACTCTCCCTTAAACGAACTAGGAAATTTTAATTTTGTCTTAATCCATGTGCAACAATCATTAAGACCTCCAAAACAAATAGCCCTCTTAGTAACAACTGAAAAATGTAGCCCATAATGTGACACATAAAGTCCAAAAAAATCTTCAATTTTTGGTTGTTCTATTGGATCAAAAACAATCCAATAATCCCGATAGATTACTTTTCCTTCACAACAAATTTCATTATTTATTGTTTTTAAACAATAACGTTTGTTAATACTATAAACATGCATACTATTAATTTTCTTTCCATATTTACTTTAAACGACTAGTAAAATTATAATGATAAATTTCATTCGTTGTTGGATTAATAGCCAATTCCCATTGTCCTACTTTTCCATTCATAGATCCTGGTACATGCCATAATAACGCCTTAGAAGACCTAGGATCAATAATAGGCTTTCTGGAATCGATAATTTCTTTCATCACACTATTATATTGCATAAAAGGACGCTTCTCATATTTACCATATCGATCATTGCTTTTTCCATATCTTTTTAATCATTCATTTTACTAATCGGTTTTAGTTACTACTAAAACATAATAGTATTCATTACCATTTTTAACATAATAATTATTAATATAATTTTTTGTGTATTCAATACTTTCTATATAATTTTTGTCTTGATAACACCAATTATCATAAGTATAAGACAATTTTTTATCTAACACATCCCCACCAAGTATAAGGATTTCATTTTTTTCTAAATATTTTAGAACTATCATTACGTCGGTATAAGCCCATGCTAATTCAAAAGCTCCTAATATATCTGTTAAATCAATACTTTTTTCAATCAATTCTTGTGGTATATATTTCTTTATATTCATTTTAATAAACTCCTATCTTATTTATTAGGAACAAATATTTTGTGATTGACACTACCATTAGATTTAATAATATATTCAAACACTCCAGTTGTTCCTTTATATCCACCATATATCGTAATCGCTGTTTTTGCTGCTTCTTTCGCATACGCTACTTTATCCTTATAAGAAGTATCCTTATCTGCAAACTTACTCATATTTTCTAAACTAAACGTATTTTTTAAATTATCAACAATTCCTTTTATAGCATTAACCGAATTCAATCTTTCTCCTACTTCTTTTAGTTTTTTGTACTATAACTAACATTATCTCCATATTCCTCTTCACTAAATATCCCTAACTTATAATACATTTCACTTCCTATTGCCGCACTTCCATAAAATAATGCACTTCCTGTATCATAAGCCGATTATCCTAACGACGCAACCATTCCACCATCAGTAATCGTACTCAACCGATTCAAGACATCATAAGTATAATCGATTTCTTCTCTTTTTTTCAATTTTTTAATCAATTGGTTGATGAAACATTTACATAAAAGAAAAGCCAATCAATCGATTAGCCCTTTACTTGAAAAACCAAAATCTTCTAAATTAATGACTAGTTTTAGTTAATCGTTTCTTTATTAAACTGTCCAATCCTAGTTTTTTTATTTCTGGATGAATCCAAATATCATCTATAGCCTGTCCTCCGCCCATTCCTCCTGTTAAACATTGACCAGAACGTAAAATTTCGTAAAATATATTTGCACCATCTAAATCGTTCCAATACAATTCATCAATATATTCTAAAAGTGCTTGCAACTCATTCTCCGTACAATTTACTAATTTCATAGGACAAGTAAGATATATAATTCCGCCATAATCACCTTCAAAAATAACATATACATTTTTTATTTGTTTAGCTTGATCAAAAGTATCGATCGCTCGATATAATATTTGATTATTATGACTACATGTTTTTCTCAAAAAACTCTCATATTCTTCCATAACAAATCCTCCTATTATAAATATTTTAAAAATTCATCTTATTTATTCTGTTGATTATTCCAATAATTCTTTCCCGCAGGTTTAAAAAATGTTCGAGTAGTACCATCTGTATTGTAGGAGCCAAATAAATTATTTGTTTCATCATAAACTCGTACAATTCCATCTCGTCCAATCTCCATTTTGTGTTGAGCTCTATTTTTATAAAGATCTTGTGATTTCAACGCATAATCAACATAATCTGAAGCTAAAAGTTCCTTTCCATGTCTATTAAAATGATCATATAAGGTTTCTGGTTTTCCCCATTTATATTCATCAATAATTTTCCTATAATCCATAATATGCGTTATTTGCCCATCATATGGACTACTCTTACTCAAAGAATGAGAAACTGTATTATTTTGATACCTCTTCAAAATTCCAATTATATTCACAATATCTATAGTCCCAAACTTCTGTAAATGGTACCTCCGCTCAACTGTCACCCCTTGCTTCACTTAATCCCAATAATTCTGATATCCTACTGCGAAATTTTTTCAGTTCTTTTTGAAATAGTTACTCACATTTACATCATTTTTAGTTTATTTTTGCTTATTTTTAATTAATAATAATTGGAAATTTTTAATAAAAATCTAAAATTTTAATACCTAATTATTACTTAAAATTCTATTCTTCTATATCAATATGAAGATTAATATCCTCTTCAGTAGGCAATTCTTTAGATATATCATCAGGTAAAAATTTTGTAATTTCATAAGAACTTATCCCAATTGGTTGATCAATTCCTTTTAATGAGTATTGTGCAGTTAATTTATCTTTTTCCCGGCAAAGTATAAGTCCTATTGATGGATTATCAAATTCATTTTTTAACATATCATTCACAGCATTAAGATAAAAATTCATTTTACCAGAATATTCTGGTTTAAAACTATTAGCTTTTAATTCAACGACAACATAACACCTTAACTTCAAATGATAAAAAAGCAAATCAATATAGTAATCATCATTGCCAACAGTTAATTTATATTGATTACCAACAAAACTGAATCCATTTCCTAGTTCCAATAAAACATCCCGTATTCTGTTTATCATAGTCATTTCTAATGCTTTTTCTTTATATCCATCTTTTAAAGTTATAAAATCAAATATATAAGGATCTTTTATTACATTATTTACTAAATCACTATTAGGACTAGGTAATGTATTACTAAAATTGTTAGTACTATTCCCAACTCTTAAATGATATTTTCCGTCTATCTGAAATGATAGTACATTTCTGCTCCACCCGTTTTCTAGTGTAGCTTCAGCATATATTTTGCGAGTCTCTTTATCTTTAAATTTTTCAATCAATAGTAAATTATGTCCCCAAGGCAAATTTGCAACAAGCTGTTGCAAATTCTCATCATCTTTATATTCTTCATAAAATAGTTTCATATAATTTAAGTTTCTTTCTGAAAATCCTTTCATATTAGGAAATTCTAATTTTAATTCTGTAGAAACATTTTTAATAAAACTTCTGCCATATTCACTATTTTCCGAAATAATTTTTCCAAGTCTAAAATAAAGCATAATTAAATTTTTATTTACTTCAAACATCGTCTTTATCTGACTATTTTTAATCTCATGTTTGATATTTAATAATATATTTTTAAAATCTTGTTCTAACATTTGTAACCTCCCTCGATACTAATTAATTATTATATAAATGTTCTTCTTTTTTTATTTAAATTAAGTTTATAATTTTTTAGATTTCTTTCCTTTATTATCACCTCTACTTAATTCATCAAACTGTTCTTGAGATGATCTCTATTTATCATACTTTTTTAATAATATTCATTCTTGTATCATAAGTAGGACAAGCATATTCAGTACTGTTATTCCTAAATTCTTGTAATAAACTCAAATAATCATCACCAACAGGATTTGTCTTACTCATTCCACCAAATGATGATGGACCTGTTATCTTATCATAAACACTTGTCCCTACCTTATAACCACCATATATCGTAGCTACTGTTTTTGCTTTTGCATACTGCTCCCCTTATTAAAAAATTTCTTCGTCTTCAAATTGTGATATATCAAATCCAATTTCACAATTTAAAGAATGTATAAATGATAAATTAATAGTATCCAATCCGATATAGGCTTTATTTGTTTGATATTCATCTACAATAACTGTAATGCCCATATCCCAATTGTTTTTCTTCACTAATCTTCGTATCTCTTGCTCTTTACCAAATAAACTATATCGTAATTCATTTAACAACACATTTACATCTTTACAATTTGTTTTCTCATATTCTAAACTCCAAACATAACAAGGTTGTAATTCTCTAGGTAAATTTTTATTATTTTTTATTGCCTCTGGCCAATCATCAATGTCACGAATTTTTGTAGGAGAAATTTTTATTATATCACTCAAACACAACAAACCAGAATTTGAACTACTCAGACTAAATATAACTTTAATTTTAGGTAAATCATTCATTTTATTGCCTCTTTCTATTTACAATATATTCCAGTCAGAATTTGTTTTCCTGTTTTATGCATTTCTAAACTAAACGTATTTTTTAAATTATCAACAATCCCTTTTATCGCATTAACTGGATTCAATCTTTCTCCTACTTCTTTTAATTTTTTTGTACTATAACTAACATTATCTCTATATTCCTCTTCACTAAATATTCCTAACTTATAATACAGTTCACTTCCTATTGCCACACTTCCATAAAATAAAGCACTTCCTGTATCATAAGCCAATTGTCCTAATGACGCAACCATTCCAAATCCAGCCTCTACTCCTCCTTGTATCGTTGCCCCAAAACTCACTCCTAAATTTACAGTCTCATCCCATAAATCTTTTAAAAACTTTCCTATTCTTTCTCCAAAATATCCTTCTGGATCAATAT
>CAJTLA010000039.1 GCA_910576985.1 uncultured Bacilli bacterium | reverse complement strand
ATCCCAGTTAAATGTAGAGATAAACAACATGATTGTAATAAATGGCAATATGAATAATATATTAAATGCGAAACCAGTTAGTGTAAATACAGAAAATATGATCGTTACTATTAAAAAGTATGTTAGATTTCCTTTCAATAACAGAAAATCTTTTTTTATGAGTCCTTTCATTATTTTTCCCCCTTTATCATTAATATCATTAACTCTTCTAATGTAATTTTATCTATAATAAAATCTTTATATTTTTTACTCATTTTATTTTTGTCATAAATTAATATTTCGTAATGGTACTTGTTTTTTATATAATAAATGAAGTCTTTTTTATCTATTTTATCAAACAGAGATGGATCACATTTTAAGATTCCGTAGTTTTCTATTATTTCGTCCCTAGAACTATTGATTAAGAGTTTTCCATCATCAATGAATATGATTTGATCTGCAATATATTCTAAATCACTTGTAATGTGGGTTGAAAATAATATAGTATGTTCTTCATCATTGACGAAGTCTTGGAAAATTTCTAAAATTTCATTTCGGGAAACTGGGTCTAATCCACTTGTTGGTTCATCTAATATTAATAGTTTTGGTTTGTGTGATAAGGAAGAGGCTATTTCTACTTTTTTTCTCATTCCTTTTGACATTGTTTTTAAAGTTTGATTATCTTGAATTCCAAATTTTTTTAAATATTCATAAAATAAATTTTTGTCCCAATTTTTGTAAATGTCTTTCATGATGGAATTTATGTCTTTAGGGGTAAGTATTTCAGGAAAGAACATATTGTCAAGAACAACTCCAATATCTTCTTTTGTTTTTTGTTCATTTTGTTTTGAATTGTTATTATATAATTTTATAGTTCCTTTATTTGTGTGAATAATATTTAAAATAGATTTTATGAAGGTAGTTTTTCCAGCTCCATTTTTTCCGATTAAACCAACAATAATTCCACTAGGTATATTTAGTGATATATTATCTAATTTGAAACTAGAATATTCTTTGGTTAAATTTTTTATTTCTATTGCTTTATTCATTATTGATCACTCCCATATAATATTTTTATTAAATCGTCTATTTCTTTTTTTGTTATGTCAAATTTCAGTGCGATATCGATTGCTTTACTTATATATTTTTCAATATCTTTTTTTGCTTGTTCTAGTGCAAGTTCTGTATTTTTTTTGATACAAATGTTCCTTTTCCAGCAATGGATTTTATATAGCCGTCTTTTTCAAGTTGGTCATATGCTTTTTTGATTGTCATTAAACTGATTTTAATATCTTTTGATAAAGCTCTAATTGAGGGCAACATATCGTCTTCTTTGAGTTCATCATTCATAATTTGCTCGATAATTTGATTTTTTATTTGTTCATATATTGGAATGGAACTGCTATTACTAATGATCATTTTCATGGTCTTCACCTCTCGCGTATAACATTATATAACAGTGTATAACTTTTTGTCAATATAATAAAAAAATTTGTTTAAGCTACTATGGTTTAGTATCTAGTCATTGTTCTAAAAATAGAATTTATATAAAGCCGGTTAAGAATTATTTTGTTGTGGGTTTCTCCTTATTTATAATATAAAAACGACTTTTTAATAAGCCGTTGTTTTGAAAATTTTTGTTGATCATCGATATGGTGTGAAATAGTATTGTATTCTTTCGCTTTATACAGTTCTCATACAAAGTATATGTTTTTATGTTCATTGGGAATATTTTATTGGCAGAATTATCAAAATATCATTTTATTTTTTCTATTTATAGATATCCCTTCTTTCTTGAAAATGATATAATTAGGGTATGGAGGGATAATTATATGGAAAATTCTTTTTTAGAAAACGAGTTATTAGAACAGAATACTCCCATTGTTTTTGCTGATGGTTCTGGTGTATATAATGAGCTAAAACAAAAATATATCACTCATAAAAAAGGATTATTTATTTATGGACCAAGCGGTGTTGGGAAAACATATTATATTAAACATCAAACAGAGAACAATTGGATTGATGGAGATGTCTTATGGGAAGCTTGTAATGCTTTTCCTAAAGGTGATTGGTGGAATTTGAGTGGTGAAGAAATTGATATTATTGAAAGAAGGGCAGATGTAATTACAGAACAAGCAAAAAAATTAGGATTTTGGATTATTGGTGCTAGCTCAGTCAATATGATTCCTGATGCGATTGTTATTCCAGATTTTGATACTCATTTTAAATATATTAAATATCGTGAAGAGCATAATTATGATGGTGGAATAAAAAGTGATGATATTGAAAAGATAAAAAGAAATAGAGAGTATTTTTCTAGGTTCAAGAAAGATGGAGTTCCAATTTTTACAAGTGTCGATGATGCTGTTTTATATCTTCAAAATCAAATGGGAAATAGTGCCCATTAACATTAGCAATTATATTATTTGATTTATCGATTTCAAGTGAAATTCCTCCACAATAATCTACGTTAATAATATCACTTTTATCATAGCCAAAAATTGTTTGTTTGGCTAATGGGCTTATTAAATCATAATGGGTTCCACACCAAACAATTAATTTACTGTTTGGCATTTTTTTATCAAATTGACAAAATCAATTTAATTTTTATTGATATTTTATCATAAATTTATGTATATTAAAACTCGAATTTCCATAAAATAGAAAGTTCGAGTTTGGTATCAATCTGGTGCCGTTGGGGAAGTTATCTACAACTTTGCCAATGAAAATTGATATTAGAATCAATCACTAAATACATTTTACCACATTTTTTATTAAAAAGTAGCATAAAATGAAAATTTTTGATATAATTTATACGAGGTGAAAAAAATGAAGGATTTTAATATTAATCAATACGTTGGTGTGAAACTTACTGATGAAGGGTTAAGAATACTTGAATCTCAACATAATGAATTACTAAAAAGGATGACTCCAGAAGCTGCTGAATCAGTCGGACCTTTTGTTGCTCCACAAGTTGATGAAGAAGGATATAGCCAAATTCAACTTTGGGAATTAATGCATTCCTTTGGTAGGTATATGTATAATGGAAATCCAAATATTCCATTTGAAATGGATATAAAAATTTCAGATGAATATCTTATTGACCATACATCAAATAAATCTAAAAGTATGTAATCCAGTTACGTTTTGTAATTGGATTTTTTATATTAAATTTCTATATCAAAATCATCTTTTCCCTTATCATCATGTTCTTTACTAAAATTGTATTTATCCTTTAATTCATTAAAAGTATCTTCTTTGATAATTCCTTTTTTATACAAATCTTTTGATACATCAAAATATTTTTCGCGTTCTTTTTCTTTACCAAATAACTTATCTTTAATTAAAGACATTACTCGTAAAAATTTATCTTTCCAAAATTCTAGAGTATTTTTTAATGAATGATTTTCTTCTTTTAATTCTTCAATTTCCTTATCTTTATTTTTAATATTTTTTGTTAAAGTTTCGACTCTTAAAGTAAGTGCTTCATTGTTTTCAGTAAGTGTTTTAATTTTTTCGTGATTCTCCTTAATTTCAGTATCTACATTATTAAGAGTTACAGATAAAGTTTGGATTTTCTTATATTCATCATTTGTTTTACTTACTGAATCAATATAAGATACTAATTTTTCTTTATCTTCTTGTTTTAACACATATTTTTCTTTTGAAGTTAAAGTTGTTTTTAAATCAGTTATAATCTCTTTTACTTCTTTAGTATGATTATCTAATTCTAATGATTTTTTATTGGCTATCTCCAATTTTTCTTGATTTTTTTCTAGTTGTTCTTTCATTTCCATGTAGTCATCCATTTCTGTTATATGGTAATCTCGATTTCTGCCTTTTTTCTTGTCTTTTAATGAGTTAGTAAGACCATACTCTTTGTTGAATGACTCAATACATAACACTCTCATTTTATCTTGTAGTTTACGGAGTGATTCTTTGGTAAAGACATCACTTTTACCAACTTGTTTTTTCATACCATTTTTACCACCAATTTTGATAGGTACACCTACAATATGAAGATGTGGGCTTGTTTCATCATAATGAATAATGGCTGAAGCAATTTTAAAAGTAGGTAATATAGTTTCTAAATCAATAACTTGTTGTTTAAATACATTTGTCATTTTCTTTTTGAAATCTATATCTTTTGTATCCCAGTATTTCTTATCTCCAAGTTCAATAATTATCTCACAAGCAAGATCACTTTTGGAATTATTACTAATATGTGTGAAGTAGTCTTTAATTTTTCTATTTTCTCTTGTTTGTTTTGCATTGTATTCTTCTTTTGCCTCATCAAATTCATCTTTATATAATTTTTTCACATCATCAACAAGAGAAAAACTGCCTCTAATAATTTCAATATCATATTCTCTGTCATCATACTTTCTATAATTGTGATTATCACACTTGGTTAGTCCTGCTGAATTTTGTATTGCATTATTACTTTTAGAAGTTGTACCACTTACATTAGACTTTGCACTTGCCTTACTACTATTTTTCTTATTTTTATCACTACCTAAATGAAATGAATATGCTAATTGTATAATTAATCACGCTCCTTATTATAGTTTTTTTAAAGGTATATTTTGTCTTTGACAAAATATTTAACCCCCTAGGGATTTTGCCAAGTATAGCAAAATGCCCTCGTGGGCTAAGGACACCTTAGAATCCGTTTTACTTTATTCCATATTGTTTTAAAACTTCGTAATAAAACAAAATTCCATAAAGATTAAGAAGAAACAACTTCTTCGGAAGTTTCTTCCTCCTCTATCGTACATTCAGCAAGTCCAATAGCATTAGCAGGTTTCACAATAGTTGGTTTTATTTCTCTTGTAAGTATGCCATCTGTTTTGTCTGGAATATATTTGAATACTGCTTCTTCATCTTCAAGAATTGTACCACTATCTTTGTTGATATAAAGCACTCCTAAATCGTATTCTTTCATCTTCATATCTGGATCAATCTCTCTATAATTTTCCATAGGGAATACCCTAACGACTGCTTGACTATCTTCATCAAAATTGAAATAAAACATTGATGTTTCAGTATTATAAGTTGCTTGATAAAATCCTACATCATAGAACTCTCGTAATCTCAATATATGTTGCCATACTTCATCATCTGTTCTATACTCACTAAATCTTAAAGTCCCCATAACATTTCCAAATATTGCATAATCTTTTCTATCCAGATAACCATTGAAATATAAATCATTACAAGGATTAACGATACTTTCTCTAAACTTAATAAATTCAACATTACATTTCTTATTGTAAGTTTCTTTTAGAGTAATATCTTCAATATAATTCATGATTAAATTAGCTTTTTCTTCTCTAGTAAAATCTTTCCATGATTTATTGTATTCTTTATATTTTTCTGGATATTTTACTGAATTGATAAAATCAATATCTCGTTTTACTAAAATATCTTCTGGTGTAAATTTTAACTCATCACATACCTCAGATTCGTTTAGTTTTGTTTCTAAATCTTCAATAGTATTTTCTACTTTTTTTCGTTCTAAATCATATTCTTCAAGAGTAAATACTTCATTAACATAAGCCTCTCTAATTCTAGCAAATTTATCTTTTTGTTTTTTTATTTCCTTTTCAATATCTTCTTTTGGATTTTCTATTTTTTGTTTTATCATAGGTAAGAAGAATTGATTAACAACTGAATCATATTCCACAATATTATCTATAAACTCACTGATATAATCTTCAATCACATTTTCTTTGATTGTTAATTTACAATCATTACAATAGTAATAGAAGTAAGCATTACCATTTTTCTTTGTAGTTGCTTTCCCGCCTAAAATTCTTCCACATTTGGGACACTTTAATTTTTGCAAGAATAGATAAGTAAGTGTTCTTTGATAACTTCTAGAATTTTTCTTCTTTTGGACTTGGCATTCTTCCCATAATTCTTTTGATACAAGAGGTTCAACAACATTTGAATAATAAGTAGGTTTCTTTGTTCTTTTGCCATGAACGAAATCACCTTTATATATTTCATTTTGAAGTATTTTCATAATTGTAGTGTCATACCAATTTGTTTTATCTAACACTTTTTCTTCATTTAAGACATTACTGATTTTCTTATAAGATAAACCGTTATGATACATTTCAAATATTCTAATCACAACATCTTTTTCTGTTAAGTCTGGTACTAGAGTTTTATCTTTTCTTTTATATCCTAACGGACTCTGATGTGGAATATGACCTGCCTTAATTGCACCTGCTAAACCTATTTTAGTTCTCTCTGAAGTTCTTTCTATCTCTTGTTGACTAACTGAAGTAAGTATTCTTGAAATCATTTTACCATTTGCATTAGTAGTATTGATATCATCATTAGCACAATCAAGAAAAGCATCATTTTCTTCTAGGAATGTTAAAATTTTTTCCCAATCTGCTACTGAACGAGTAAGTCTATCAAGTTTTAATACAACAATCGTATTACATTTCTTATCTTTAATATCTTGTAATAATTCATCAAAAGCAGGGCGTTTATTACCTGTTTTAGCGCTTATTCCAGCATCCTCATATACTTTATATACTTCATAACCTTTGAACTCACACATAGCCCTTAAACGCTTTTCCTGTTCTGGTAAACTAAATCCCTCTCTAGCTTGATCTTCTGTGCTAACTCGAATATACAAACCTGCTATCTTTTTTACATCATCATACATCAATTATCATCTCCCTTTTTCTAGTTTTTCAAAAAAAGAGAAGTAAAGGTACTACAAACTAATACTTTTACTTCTCAAAATAAGTCTTTGTAAATCATTTACATAATACAACATTTTTCTTATTTTGTCTATTACCCATTTGTAGGGAATAAGCATTAATTCATAGATTTTATGTAATTTTCTAGTTCTGCTATTTTTATTTTCTTACTTAAATTATTGATATAGATTTCATTTGAATAATTGAAAGCAAGAAACATTATGTTATTAATAATAATTCTATGGGGTTCAATATAGTTTAAATTAGTCTTATCAATTTTACGAATACTACCATTTATAATCTTTGGAGTAGTATTACAAAAATCACATATAATCTCTAATCGTTTCTTTAAAGATTCTTCCATATCAATTTCTTTTTTGATTACATTAATCATAGACACCAACCTTTCTGACTATGATTTCTTTCCAAAAACAGAAAAAAACCAATCTTTCGATTGATTCTATATCTAAAAGTTCGAATAGTTCGAACAGATTTCCCAATGGTGCAGGTGAAGGGACTTGAACCCCCATGCCTTGCGGCGCTAGATCCTAAGTCTAGTGCGTCTGCCAATTTCGCCACACCTGCATATTTAAGAATGGTGGACCTTGTAGGACTCGAACCTACGACCGTCCGGTTATGAGCCGGATGCTCTAACCAACTGAGCTAAAGGTCCAAACAAAATCTACTACTACATAATATCATACTAATTTATAATATGCAATCATTTTTTTTAATTTCCTCACAAAAAGTTGATTTTTGATTATACTAATTTAGGTGATTCAATGAATGCAATTATTGGAAATACCCCAATGATAAAAATTAATTATGAATATATGGGGGAAGAAAGATATATTTATGTAAAACTAGAATATTATAATTTAACTGGTAGTATTAAAGATCGAATGGCATTATATTTGTTTGAACAAGCATATCAAAAAGGGTTATTAAAACCAGGAATGCCAATTATAGAAGCAACAAGTGGGAATACAGGAATTTCTTTTTCTGCTATTGGGGCATATTACAAACATCCTGTTATTATTTTTATGCCTGATTGGGTGAGTCATGAGAGAGTCAGCCTTATGAAATCGTTTGGTGCAGAGGTGGTGCTGGTTTCTCATGAAGAAGGTGGATTTTTAGAATGTATTAAGCGAGCTGATCAACTTGCTCAAAGAGTGAATGGATTTCGTCCTAATCAATTTTCTAATTTGGATAATGTAGCAGCTCATTATTCTTATACAGCTTTAGAAATGATTCAACAAGTTCCAGAAACGATTGATGGATTTGTTTCTGGAATTGGAACAGGGGGGACTTTAATGGGAATTGGAAAACGACTGAAAGAAGAAAATCCTAATGTTCAAATTATTGCATTAGAACCGATGGAATCTCCATTGTTAACGAATGATAAGGTTGGAAAACACATGATAGAGGGAATTGGTGATGATTTTGTTCCTGATATTGTGGATAAAAATATGATTGATGATATTTACCTTATTCATGATGAGGATGCCATCAATATGAGTCGTTTGTTGGCACGCATGCTTGGAATTGGAGTTGGGATTTCTTCGGGGGCAAATATGTTGGCTGCAATTCAAGCAGAACAACGCTTAAAGGGAACAGTTGTTACTATTTTTCCAGATGATAATAAAAAATATTTATCTACAAAATTGGCAGAGAAAATTGATTTGAATGAATCATTTTTATCAAATCAAATCAAACTCATTCGTTATGAAACCGTTGTTTCAAACTAAAATTCATGTTATAATGAAAAAGGTGAAGTCTATGAAATTATATAATACACTTAGTAAAAAAATTGAAGAATTTGTTCCTCATGAAGAAGGAAAAGTTAAAATGTATACTTGTGGTCCAACTGTATATCATTTTGCGCATATTGGTAATCTTCGTACATATATTTTTGAAGATATTCTAGAAAAAACGTTAGAATATATTGGATATGATGTGAAACGAGTGATGAATATTACTGATGTAGGGCACATGACAAGTGATTCCGATTCTGGGGAAGATAAGATGCTAAAAGGAGCAGAAAGAGAGCATAAAACTGTTTATGAAATTGCTGATTTTTATACAAAAGCATTTATGTCAGATATTCAAAAACTAAATATTAAAAAGCCAGAAATTATAGAAAAGGCATCTGATCATATTGATGTCTATATAGAGATGATTGAAACTTTATTAAAAAAAGGATATGCCTATGAGGCTTCTAGTAATATTTATTTTGATGTGACAAAAATTCCAAACTATTATGAATTATCTGGTAAAAAGTCTGAAGATCTATTAGTAGGTGTTCGAGATGATGTAGAAGAAGATAAGGCTAAAAGAAATCCTGCTGATTTTGGGCTTTGGTTTACGACTTCTAAATTTGAAAATCAAGTAATGCGATGGGATAGTCCTTGGGGAGTAGGTTATCCAGGTTGGCATATTGAATGTTCTGGTATTTCTTATCGATATTTAGGGGAATATTTGGATATTCATTGTGGTGGAGTGGACAATATTTTTCCCCATCATACGAATGAAATTGCTCAATCGGAAAGTTTTGTTGGACATAAATGGTGTAATTATTGGTGTCATGGAGAACATCTTAATGATAGTAGTGGGAAAATGAGTAAGTCAAAAGGAGAGTTTTTAACGCTTTCTTTATTAGAGAGTAAAGGATATGATCCTATTATTTATCGTTTGTTTTGTTTAAATAGTCATTATCGAAGTCAGCTTGTATTTAGTTATGAATCATTGGATGCAACAAAAAATGCTTATCAAAAATTGTTAAGTAAAATAAAAAGTATGAAAGAACAACCAGATGGTCAACTAGAGATGAATGTAATAGAACAATATCAAAATCAATTTAAAGAAGCATTAGAAAATGATTTAAATACTGCTAATGCGATTACTACTTTATATGATGTTTTAAAAAGTGATTGTACTAATGCTACAAAATTATACTTGATTGAGTCATTTGATATGGTACTTTCTCTCAATTTATTAAAAGAGGACGTTATTGATGCAACATTAGAATCTTATATCGAAGAGATGATTCAAAAAAGAAATGAAGCAAAGAAAAATAAGGATTATACTTTGGCAGATCAGATTCGAAATGAATTATTAGAGAAAAATATTGAATTAAAAGATACTAGAGAAGGAACTACATATGTGATAAAGTAGAAAACCCTTCTTTTTTTGTACTGAATTTATGAAATCAATGTTATAATGAATATAGGAGATGATAAGCGTGTTAAAAAAAATAACAGTGGATGGAAATGAGGCAAGTGCTAGGACCTCTTATTATTTTACAGAAGTGGCAGGAATTTATCCAATTACTCCTTCTAGTCCAATGGCAGAACATATTGATGAATGGTCAAGTAAGGGAGAGACAAATTTATTTGATGATCAAGTGAAAGTTGTAGAAATGCAAAGTGAAGCAGGAGCAGCAGGAGTGGTACATGGTTCTTTACAAGCAGGTTGCTTAACAAGTACTTATACAGCGAGTCAAGGGTTGCTTTTGATGATCCCAAATATGTATAAAATGGCAGGAGAGATGTTACCTTGTGTAATGCATGTTGCTGCTAGATCATTATCAACGCATGCGTTAAGTATTTTTGGAGATCATCAAGATATTTATGCGACTAGAAGTACAGGATTTTGTATGCTTGCTTCATCATCTGTTCAAGATGCTGCTTATTTATCAGCAGTAGCGCATTTGTCAGCGATTCAATCTAGTTTGCCTTTTATGCATTTTTTTGATGGTTTTCGAACGAGTCATGAGCTTTCTAAGATTGAAGTACTAGAAAAAGAAGACTATTTAGACATGATTGATCAGGAGGCATTACAAAGGTTTCGTAAGAAAGCGTTGAATCCTCTTCAACCAGTGATTCGAGGAACAGCAGAGAATGGAGACATCTATTTTCAAATGATGGAAGTTCGAAACCAAGATTATGACAAAGTTCCAGATAGAGTCGCTTGTTATATGGAAAAGATCAATCAAAAAGCAGGTACTAATTATGAACCATTTGTATATTATGGTGCAAAGGATGCAAAATGTATGATTGTTGCTATGGGGTCTGTTTGTGAAACCATCAAAGAAACGATTGATGAATTTAATCAGCGTGGGAAAAAGTATGGTTTATTGGAGGTTCATTTGTATCGTCCTTTTAGTACTAAATATTTTTTGAAAAATATTCCAGAATCAGTAGAAAAAGTAGCGGTATTAGATCGTACAAAAGAAGCGGGAAGTAATGGAGAACCACTTTATTTAGATGTTGCCAATATTTTGAAAGAAAAAAATATCACTGTTGTAGGTGGACGGTATGGGCTTTCTAGTAAAAATACAACGCCAGCAATGATTGCATCTGTTTATCATATGTTAGAGGAATGTCCTAAAAACAATTTTACTATTGGAATTGTAGATGATGTTACCCATTTAAGTTTAGAAGCTGATCTAGATTTTAAAATCAAAAATGGATATGAGTTTTTGATTTATGGGTATGGTAGTGATGGAATGGTAAGTGCTTCTAAAAGCATTATGAAATTGGTTGGAGAGAATACAGAAAAATATGTGCAAGGTTATTTTGAATATGATTCTAAAAAATCAGGTGGGGTTACAGTTAGTCATTTGCGTTTTTCAGATTCTAAAATTCGTTCTACTTATTATGTTGAGAGTCCAAGTTTGGTTGTTGTTACCAAAGAAAATTATTTAAAGAATTTTTCAGTGTTAGATAAAATAGAAGACAATGGGACCTTTATTTTAAATACTAGCAAGACAAAAGAGGAAGTATTGGAATTTTTACCACCAGAGGTAAAAAAAATACTTGTAGAGCGTCATATTCATTGTTATATGATCAATGCTTATGCTTTGGCGCGTAAGATTGGACTTCAAAATAAAATTAGTACCATTTTAGAAAGTGTAATTGTAAAGATTACTAATTTATTGGATTATGATGTTGCGAAAGAAAAAATGAAGGAATATGCGAAAAATAAGTTTTTTAAAAAAGGAGAAGTGGTGTTAAAAGCGAATTATGATGCGATTGAGGAAGCAATTTCTTTTTTAGAGCCTTTTCATGTAACGTTAGAAGGAAACGTAGAGGAAGAACAAGTTGAAACTCATGATGTATATCAAATGATGACGAAAAGACTTGGGGATTTGTTAACAACTCGTGATATGTTATCATATAAAGATGGAAGTTTTGAGGTAGGAACTTCTAGTTTTGAAAAGAGAGCAATTAGTGATGTTGTTCCAAAATGGATTTCTGATAATTGTATAGAATGTAATCAATGTTCTTTTGTTTGTCCACATGGAGTTATTCGTCCCTTTTTGCTTTCTTCCAAAGAATATGAGGAAGCGCCAGATTATGTAAAACAGATTTGTAAGAAAGCAATTCAAAAGGATTATTATTATGCAGTTGGAATTTCAGTTCGGGATTGTACTGGCTGTGGTGTTTGTGTTAAAACTTGTCCTGGAAAAAAGGGAGAAAAAGCATTAAATAATGTGAAGTTGGATCATGCATTTTTGGAAAAGACTCAAGAAACATTTGATTATTTATTAGAACATGTTAGTGAGAAACAGGATGCTTTTAATGATACGATTAAGGGAACACAATTTCGTATGCCAAAGTTTGCTTTTTCAGGAGCATGTGCTGGATGTGGTGAAACAGCATATATTAAATTGTTGACTCAGATTTTTGGGGATTCTTTAGTGATTGCCAATGCAACAGGTTGTTCTTCTATTTATGGGGCTAGTATGCCAAGTATGCCATATACAGTTGCATGGGCGAGTTCTTTGTTTGAAGATAATGCTGAATATGGTTATGGAATGTTTACGGCATCTAGTACGTTAAAAATGAGACTTTTAAAAAGAATGAAACAATTGATTGAAGAAAATAATTCAAACAAGGAATTGCTAGAAGAGTATATTGACCATATGGATGATTATGAAGTGACGAAAAGAATCTATGATACTTTAGATTATTCTTCTTTGCCAGATGATGTGAATGTGCTAAAGGATTATTTGCCTGCTAGAGTTCATTGGGCAATTGGTGGAGATGGATGGGCTTATGATATTGGTTTCAGTGGAATTGATCATGTTCTTGCTAGTAATGATGATATTAATATTTTGGTGCTTGATAGTCAAGTATATTCTAATACTGGAGGTCAATCATCAAAGGCAACTCCAAAGGGAGCGATTGCGTCTTTTGCTTCTAGTGGAAAACAAACTTCAAAAAAGGATTTGGCTAGAATCGCACTTACGTATCCTAATGCTTATGTTGCAACGGTTTCGTTAGGATTTAATGGGATGCAATTAGTGAAAGCCTTTAAGGAAGCTGCAGCTCATAAGGGTCCTTCGATTGTGATTGCTTATACTCCTTGTATTTCTCATGGAATTAAAGGAGGATTAGAAAATAGTGTTGAGATGGAAAAGCTGGCGACTCTTTGTGGATATTATCCAATTTTCCGCTATCAACCTGAAACAGGTGTGTTTACTTTAGATAGTAAGAATGTTGATTTTGATCGTTATGAGGAATTTTTGATGAATCAGACGAGATATGCAATGTTAGAAAAAATTAATCCAGCTCGTGCGAAAGAATTATTAAGAGGTCAAAAAGAAGAATCTATGAAGCGATATCAATATTATCAATCATTGTCAGAAAAAGCTACAGAATGAGTTAGCTTTTTTTGTTGACAAATATGATAGTACTACATTATAATAGAGCTATAAGCTAATTTATAGAATAATTATGAATTTTTTTTAAACTTTTTTTGATATTTTTAGGTGCTTGGGCTTTCTTTGTCGTATATATAAGTAGGGATCAAGGAGGTGAATTTAGTGTCTAAAAAATATTATGGGCTATCCAATGACTATTTGTTTAAAAAAATATTTGGAAGAAATGTATGTTGTCAGCAGTTATTAAATGATATTTTTCATAAACAAGTGAGTTCGATTACATATTTAAATAAAGAGTTTAAAAAAGAGAATCAAGGGTTATCTTATGGAATTTGTGATGTGTTATTAAAAACAAGGAAGTCTATTATTTTGTTAGAGATGCAAAATCGAAATTTGTATCATATTGAGGCGAGAATTAGTTTATATATTGCGTCTATTTATTTGGAATACTGGGAAAAAAATGATTATGGGAATGTGTTGCCAGTGGAAGTTTGTTTGATTTTAAATTATCCATATGGAGATGAAAAAACATTAAAGGAATATCAAATGTTAGAGGTTACTTTAAAGGAAAGGTTTGGAAATTATGCAGATATTAAGGTATGGAATTTAAGAAAAGCATTAAAAGAAACCGATTCTATTCATTATCAGTATGCTCAGTTATTTTGTTTGAATGAATATTCATCTGGACAAGTTGAAAAAATATTAGAGGTTTTATCTAGGGAAGAACGATTTAAAAATATGATACAACAAATAAGAGAATACAATATGAGTAAAGAAGAATATCAAAAAATGAGGGAGGAAGAGAATATGGAAATGACGTTTGAACAGGCGACATCAGGATTGATTGAACATGCAAAAGAAGAAGGGAAAAAAAGTGGAGAAATGATTGGAAAAAGAAAAAAACAGATGGAAATTGCTAGAAATTTATTGTCAGAAGGTTTTAGTGTAGATTTGGCTGCTAAGGTAACAAAGTTATCAAAGGAGCAAGTAATGAGGTGTCAAAAATTTATAGAAACTAAATAGTTACAAAACGACAAAATCTGATATAAAAAAGTTATACTGTATTTGTAGAATATATTTCAATTTTGAAATTTTTTAGGAGGAAGGAAAATATGGTA
>CAJTLA010000038.1 GCA_910576985.1 uncultured Bacilli bacterium | reverse complement strand
CACTTTTCTTTTTTTTTGTTTTTGGAATCTTATAAAAAAACAAAATCAAAAAAAAAGATGCAAATTCTTATTTATTTCTAAGAACTGCATTCATTTTTGTTGTTACTTCGTTAATAATGTGTTCAAAAATAACAGTGACTTCTTCGTCATTTAGCGTTCTATTTGGATCGCTAAATGTAAGTGCATAAGCAATTGATTTTTCATCCTGTCCTACATTTTCACCAACATACACGTCAAATATATCAATATTGGTTAATAACCTGCCCCCAGCTTTTTTTATAACTTCTTCGATCTCTTTGGAAGCTACTTTTTGATTTACTATGAATGCTACATCTTTTTTGACACTTGGAAACTTTGGAATTTCTTTAAACTTAATTGGTTTTATATTTATTTCTAATAGTTTATGAAAATCTATTTCAAAAACATATACTTCCTTTTTACAAATACTAGGATGAACTCTTCCTATAAAACCAATTGGTTTTCTATCTACCATGATTCTCGCACTCATTCCAGGATGTAATTCGGCTGCTAGATTCTCAGTATCGAATTGATAACGATTTTGTAGTCCTAAAAATGTAAGTACATTTTCTATCATTCCTTTTACTAAATAAAAGTCTACTTTTAGGTTTCTATTTTGCCATGTATTTTCTTCGTAAATTCCACTCATTAGTCCTGATAGCATCATATTTTCTTTGTATATTCCTTGTTCTAAATAATAAATAGATCCAATTTCAAAAATGGAAACATCATGTAGATTTCTTGCTTGATTATATTCATATACATGAATCAATGATGGAACTAAAGATTGTCTCATAATTTTACGATCTTCACTCATTGGAGATTCTAATACAACTGGTTCTAGATTTTGGTGAAACATTGATATTTCTTTTTCACTGACTAAAGAATAGGTAATTACTTGCTTTAATCCTAAAGCGCATAAACGATTTCTTACTGCTCGCTCTAATTTTTTCTTTTTAGAATATGTTCCTTTTTTGATTGTGCTCATTGGAAGGGCTCCTACTACTTTATTGTATCCATAGATTTTTCCAATTTCGGCGATTAAATCTTCTTTTATATTCACATCTAATCTTCTAGTTGGAATTGATACTTCAAATACATTATATTTTATTTTATATGTAAATCCAAGTCGCGGCAAAATATTGCTTACATCTTCTTTGGTTAATGCCATTCCTAATACATTATTTATTTTTTCTAAGGAAATTTCTATTATTTTGTCTTCTTTCTTTGTTGTGTCATGTTCTAAAACTCCAGAATAAACTGTTCCATTTGCGTACTGTTCTAGTAGTTCACAAGCACGATTTAACGCAAGTAATGTTCTAGATGGATCGATTCCTTTTTCATAGCGATTACTGGCTTCACTTCTTATGATAGATTTTGAAGTATAGCGAATATGAGTGGGTTCGAAAATGGCAGCTTCAATAAAAATATTTTTGGTATCGTTTTCGATTTCCGTTTCTAATCCTCCCATAACTCCCGCTAAAGCAACTGCTTTTTCATTGTTTGCAATTACAATATCAGTATCTTTTAGTATTCTTTCTTTTCCATCTAAGGTAGTTAAGGTTTCTTCGTTATCTGCCATTCTGACAATAACCTGATTGCCTAAACGATCTGCATCAAAGAAATGAAGTGGCTGTCCGTATTCAAGCATCACGTAATTACTGATATCTACGACATTATTAATTGGTCTGATACCACTTGCCATCAAACGATTTTTTATAAATTTTGGACTTTCTTCGATGTTTACATTTTTAACTATTTTTCCAAGATAAATAGAACAATTTTCTGTTTTTACTTCTAGTTCCATTGCATCATTGATGTTTTCTTTTGTTTCATGAAGTTTAATGGGTGGTAATACCACTTTCCTGTCATAAATGGCTCCTATTTCATAAGCCATGCCAATCACACTCAGTAAATCTGCTCGATCGGCAGTAAGTTCAAAGTCAATGATCTCATCATCAAATCCTAGATAATGTAAGGCGTCTTCTCCTACTTTGGCATCTTCATCCAATATATGAATTCCTTTGATATCTTCTTCAGTTATGTATTTTGATTCTAGACCTAATTCTGCAATGGAACAGATCATTCCATTGGATTCTAAACCTGCTAATTTGGCTTTTTTTATTGTTCCTCCTGGGAGAGTGGATCCTACTGGTGCCACAATTACTTTTTGATGGGCACCAATGTTTGGAGCTCCACATAATATTTGAACGGTTTCATGTCCTAAGTTTACTTTACAAATGTGCAAATGATCAGATTCTTGATGTTTTGTACATTCTTCTACATATCCTACAATGAGTCCTTTTGCTTTACAAAGGGGCTCGATACTTTCGTATTCGTTTCCCGCAAATACCATTTTATCTGCTACTTCTTGATAAGAAATATCAGATAAGTCCATATAATCACTTACAAAATTTTTACTTAAGCGCATTATCTTCACTCCCTTCTACGCGATTAAAGTTTTCTAAGAAACGCAAATCATTTGTGTAAAAACTACGGATATCATGAATCCCATATTTCAACATAGCTACTCTTTCTGGTCCTATTCCAAAAGCAAAGCCTGTGTACTTTTCTGGGTCATATCCACAGCCTTTTAATACGTTTGGATGTACCATTCCAGAACCTAATATTTCAATCCAACCTGTTCCTTTACAAATGGAACATCCTTCTCCTCCACATTTAAAGCAACTTACATCAACTTCTAAGCTAGGTTCTGTAAATGGAAAAAAACTTGGTCTAAATCGCACTTCTCGGTCGTTTCCAAAGAGTTTTTTTGCGACTTCTTCTAGTGTTCCTTTTAAGTGTGAGAGGTTTATATTTTCTCCTACTACTAATCCTTCTATTTGCGTAAATTGATGAGAATGTGTAGCATCATCATCATCTCTTCTATATACTTTTCCAGGACAAATCACTCTAATTGGTGTTTTTTCGATGTTGGCATCCATTGTTCTTGCTTGTACTGGAGAGGTTTGAGTCCGAAGCAACATTTCTTCTGTGATGTAAAAACTATCTTGGGCATCTCTTGCGGGATGTCCTTTTGGAAGATTTAGTTTTTCAAAATTATATAAATCTTCTTCTATTTCAGGACCTTCTACAACATCATATCCCATTGAGATAAACAAGTCTTCTATTTCTTCTATTACTTTGGTTAGAGGGTGAATTCCCCCTACATGAAGTTTTGTACTTGGAAGTGTAATATCAATTTTTTCTTTTTCTAATTTTTCACTTAGTTCTTTTTCTTCTAATGCTCTATATGTTTGTTCAAATGAATGATTTACTTCATCTTTTAATTCGTTTAAGCTTTTTCCAAATTCTTTTTTTTCGTCTACTGATAATTCTTTCATCATAGAACTTAATTCATTAATTGGTCCTTTTTTCCCTAAGTATTCTACTTTTAATTCATTTAATTCTTTTAATGAAGTGATCAATTTTAATTTTTCATTGATTTCTTGTTTTAAAGTGATTACTTTTTCTTTCATTTTATCAAATCCTTTCAAAAAAAATCACGATCCTATAAGGACGTGATTATACGTGGTACCACCTTAATTCGTAGAAATATCTACCTTAAAAACTGTAACGCGTTACCGTTATATGTTTGACATATAAAACTCCAAGCTGAATTCATAAATGGATATGATCTATTTCCACCAACCATAGACTCTCTTTTCATATCTCTATTTATTACTACTTCTCTTCTTTGTTTTTCAAATTTACAAATTTATTGTAACACAATTTTTTCATACTTACAATAGTTTTAGTGCCTTCTATGACCTTTTCTTAATCTACTATTTGGTATTCCAATTTTTCTACCTATTATTTAAATGGCTGGTATCCCAAATTTTTAATTTCCAATAAGAAATAATCAAAATGAGTGATGACAGAAATAGTGAAAATTCTATCATGATAGGGTTGGAATAGAAGAAAGCGCTAAAGAGGATGCTTCCTAAATTCGCACTCATATGAACCAAGATAGATGCTTTTAATTGATATTTTTCATAAGCAAAAATCAAAATAAAATTAAAGATAAACGCATAAATCATTTGAACTATATTTTGATGAAAGAGTGCGAAAATGAGTCCTGTTAATAGTAATGATTTCATTACTGGATAATATTTCTGTAATCTGTGATAGGTAATTCCTCGAAATAGATATTCTTCTAAGATTGGTCCAATGAGTGCTGTTCCAATTATAGATGAAATATATATTTTCCCATCAAATAAGTCCGTAATTGAAATCATATGATTGATGCTTCCCAATATTGAATTATAAATAAAACTAAAGGAAAGGCCTAATGTTATAAAATATATTATTTGATTCATTGGAATTTTGTTCTTTGTTTCTTTTGCCTCTTTGTGATATTTTTTATATAAAATGGGTAAGAAAATACAACATAATATTAGTAAACTTATGATCCCATATTTGGACAGATATTCTGCTAGTTCTATGGTGTAGTTTTCGCTTCCAATCCAGTTATTTAAATCTGGATGATTCCTTGTTATTATAAAGGTTATCGTTACAATTATGGTCATAAAAAATTGGCTAACTACAAATAACAGTGGAAAGCCAATAATATTCAATAATTTTTTCATTATTTTTTTAACATCTCTGAGATGGTTGTTCCGATGGTTGCAATATTTTGTAATTCTGATGGAACAATGATTTTGGTAGATTGACCATTTGCAACGTTTTCTAGTGCTTCAAAACTTTTTAGAGTAAGAACTGAAGAGTCTGCTTTCGCTTCTTTTAAAAGCCTAATTCCTTCTGCTTCTGCACTTTTTAATTTAATAATCGCTTCTGCTTCTCCTTCTGCTTTTTTGATTTTTGATTGTTTATCTGCTTCTGCTCTTAAAATGGCGCTTTCTTTTTCTCCTTCTGCAATTAAAACACTTGATTTTTTTTCTCCTTCTGCTTGAAGAATTTTTTCTCTTCTTTCACGTTCTGCACGCATTTGTTTTTCCATTGCTTCTTGGATATCTCTTGGAGGTAAGATATTTTTTACTTCCACACGGTTTACTTTGATTCCCCATGGATCTGTTGCTTCATCCAAGATAGAACGCATTTTCGAATTGATAATATCTCTTGAAGTTAAGGTTTGATCAAGCTCTAATTCTCCAATAATGTTACGTAATGTAGTTGCTGTTAAATTTTCAATTGCATTGATTGGGTTTTCTACTCCATAAGTATATAATTTTGCATCTGTGATTTGAAAGTAAACCACAGTATCTATTTGCATGGTTACATTATCTTTGGTAATGACTGGTTGTGGATCAAAGTCTTTGACAATTTCTTTTAATATTACTTGGTTGGCAACTCGGTCTAAAAATGGGATTTTAAAATGAAGACCATTTTTCCATGTTGTATAGTAAGATCCTACTCTTTCTATCACATAACTTTTTGCTTGTGGTACAATTTTGACATTTGGTATGATCAATACAACCACCAATACCAATATAATTAAAAATACTTCCATACTCTTATTCCTCTACTTTCTCTACTTTTAGTTTGACACCATCGATTTCTAAAATTTTAACAACGCTATCTTTGGCAATTTTTTTGGTACTATAAGCACTCCATTTTTTTCCATCTACTTTCACTTCTCCAATGGTATTTTTAGAAATTGCTTCTGTTACAATTCCTTCCATTCCAATGATTCGATCAAAGTTTGTTTTTTCTTCTTTTGTCTTTAAAAATTGTAACAATAATGGTCTTGTCGTAATGAGCAATATCACACCCAATATTACAAAAATACCAAATTGTAATACAAAATTATCAATAAGTAAGGATACTAGTAGTGCTACTAAAGCGCTAATCACAAACCAAATTGTTGTAAGTCCAACTGTCATACATTCTGCTAAGGTAAGCAAAATGACAACTCCTAACCATATATAAGACATCTATATCACCTAATTTCATTATACACTAATCTTACTAGAAATTCAAACTAAAAATATCTAATTTATTATATTTTAAAAAATAAAAAAAAGAACCTTTATGAATTCTTAATACGTTGTTTGAATGCATCAATTTTTTCTTTTGGGCCACATACTTCTACCATGTTTATTTTTATCCCATAAAAATAAATTTTTTCAATTTCTTTTTGTTGTCCTAATTGCTTCCATCTTTTTTTCACAAAAGTTTCAATTTCATTCAGTCCTTTTTCATATGATTGGTTTTCAAAATGATATATGAATTCAGATTTTGAGAATTTTGATTGATACAATTTTGGAACTTCATATTCTATTGTGATTAGGGATAATTGTTCTAAAAGCGAGGTGAGATTTTTTGTTGTGATTGATGCTTCTGAAACGTCAACTTGTACAAGTTCAAAACTATTTTCATCTATTTTGTTTAAATAGTTTTCTTGAAATACTGGTTCTAATTTTTCATTTTGATTCCATAATATTGTTATGAAACAACATAGCAAAAATGCAATACACCATTTTTTCATGATTCACCTCATTATTAAAATGGCATAATTTTAAAAAAATATGAAAAAAAATATGAAAATTCATATTTTTAAAATAGTCCTGTAATGGTTTCATGATTGAGATCAATTTGTTCATAATTTGGTTTTTTAGGAAAACCTGGCATCGTCATAATGTCTCCTAGTAATACTGTAATAAATCCCGCTCCTGCATAAAGGGTGACATCTTGGACATGAAGTTCATATCCTCTTGGATCCCCTAATTTTTTTGGATCATCAGATAAAGAGTATTGTGTTTTTGCAACACAAATCGGATAAGTTTGATATTTTGAGTTTGATAGTTGTTGTATTTTCTTTTTCGCTTTTTCTGAATAGACAATTGTTTTGGCGTGGTAAATGTTAAAAGCCAGTTTTTCTATTTTTTTTGTTAATGAGTCTTCTAATTCATATTGATATTGCAATTGATTTTTTGTTTGTGATAAAGATATCACTGTTTGCGCTAATGAGGTTGCTCCAAGTCCTCCTTCTTTATAAGCTCTACTTTCTTCTAATGGAACGTTTAATTTGGCACAGATTTCTTTTACGGTTTTTATTTCTAAATCAGTATCTTCATTATAACGGTTTAGGCAAACAACAATTGGTATTTTAAATGTCTGAAGGTTTTCAATATGTGCTTTCAAATTTTCTGCTCCTTTTTTGATCGCTTCTATGTTCTCTTTTAAGATTTCTTCTTTTGGAATTCCTGCATTATATTTTAATGATTTCAATGTTGTTACTAAAACAATTACAGATGGACATAAATCCCCCATTCTACATTTGATATCTAAAAATTTTTCAGCACCTAAATCGGAACCAAATCCTGCTTCTGTCACTACATAATCTGCTAGGTTTAAAGCCAGTTTTGTTGCAATTAAACTATTGCATCCATGAGCAATGTTGGCAAATGGTCCTCCATGAACTAAGGCTGGATTTCCTTCTAAGGTTTGGACTAAGTTTGGTTTTATTGCTTCTTTTAATAAGGTTATGATACTACCTGTAATATTTAAGTCACGAGCAAATATACTTTTTCCATCATATGTATATCCAATTACTATTTGATCAATTTTTTTTCTTAAATCGTCTAAACTAGAAGACAGGCAAAAAATAGTCATCATTTCACTGGCTGCTGTAATATTGAAATGTTCTTCTCTTTTGGTTTCCTTTTCCATTGATAATCCGATTTGAATGGTTCTTAAGGCTCGATCATTCATGTCTAAGCATCTTCTACAGGTAATGGTTTCTGGATCGATATTTAGTTCATTTCCAAAGTATAAGTGGTTATCTATGGCTGCACATAATAAATTATTTGCTGCTGTGATGGCATGAAAGTCTCCTGTAAAATGTAAGTTAATATCTTCCATTGGTACGATTTGGGAATATCCTCCTCCTGTTGCTCCCCCTTTCAGTCCGAAGACAGGTCCTAAGGAAGGTTCTCTCAAGGCAAGTATCGAATTTTTTTCTAGTGTACAAAGTGCATCATTTAATCCAATACTGACTGTTGTTTTTCCTTCTCCATAAGGGGTTGGAGAAATGGCTGTCACTAAAATCAGTTTGCCATTTTTTGTTTTTTTTATTTTGTTTGGGTTTATTTTAGCTTTGTAATTTCCATAAAGTTCTAAGTCCTCTTTTGGTATGTCTAGTTTTGTTGCAATTTCTGTTATGTTTTTCATTGGTGTTTTGTGTGCGATTTCAATATCAGTCATAAATTCACCTCGATGTCATTATACTAAAAAGCGTTCAAAAAAGAAAGAATTACTTTCGTTTCTTTTTTGAACGCTTTTTTTTATGATGCGTGAAAATAAATAGGATCGCCATAATAATACTTATGATTACTATTTCTATATGTACTTTTAAATATTCGAATAATGAAAATGAAATTTTTTCTTCTAATATAATATTTTGTTCATGTATAGTTTCTCCTCGATATGTGATGATGAGGGTCCCTAGCTTGGTTCCAACTTTCATGTTAGGGGTAATCATCTCTTCTCCACTATACTGTTTTTTTATGTCTTTTAAAGAGAAATCATTTGATAAATATTTTTGGATTTGTTTGTCTGATTTCCATATTATTTGTTTTTGTTTGGAATATTTTGTTTTTAATTCTAATAATGGTTGTCCTTTTTCTATAATTGTTTTGTTTCCATAGTGTTCCATAAAATATTCATAAATGGTGGTTGCGTCATAAAAGTTCATGGGCCCTTTATCATAAGGAGCTCTCGCTGTGATTAGCATGTAAGAAATGCCATCTTTTTTGGCTATGCTTGCAAGACACAGGCCAGCATCAAATGTGGTTCCTGTTTTCCCACCTTCTAAGTAATCAAGTCCTAAGTTATATCTTTTCTGGTTGCGAAAGATGGTACTATAAACGGAAAATGATTGGTCACTCATCATATAGGAAGAACTCGTAATAATTTCTTTAAAGTCTTTATTTTTTAAAGCATATTCAAATATAGTTGCTACTTCTTTGACTGTGGAGTAATGGTTTTCTTCGTCTAGTCCTGTTTCGTTCATAAAGTGTGTATGTTTTAATTTTAGTTCTTCTGCTTTCTCATTCATAAGTTTGACAAACTTTTTTTGGCTACCTGCTATATTTCTAGTTAGGGCCTGGGCAGCATCTGCTCCTGATGGCAATAAAAGACCATATAATAAGTCTCTATAAGTTACTTTCTGTCCTATTTTAAATCCTGCAACCGAGGCATTTGCTTCTTCTAGTCCTTGAAAGTCAGAGGTGGTTAATATAACCTTTTCATCTAAGTCATCAATCTGTTCTAAAGCTACTATGGCTGTCATAATTTTTGTCATAGATGCAATTGAGATTTGTTCTTCCGCATTTTTTTCATATAATATTTTATGTTCATCTAAGTTGTATAAAATGATATTTTCTGAGTTTGTTTTTAATTCAACTGCATATGCGTTTGAAAGTCCAATATAAAACGAAAGTAATGTCATAATAAGATATAAATCCTTTTTCATATGTTTCACCTATATTAGTATAATATAATTTTTTTGAAATGAAAAGAAAAATATGATGTTTATGGGATCCTATTTTTAACTTCCTCTTTAGGAATAAATTCTCTTACAAATGTAAAGGTGTTTCCTAAGTCATCTGATGTGTAAAGCGCTTTTAAATTTCCATAATCTCCATCCGCTCCTTGCCCCACCATAAGATAGAGTTTGGAATCTTTTATGATTGGTAGCATTGGAGTATCATAGATTTCTAAAAAAGATTCGGTGGGTTTGGTATGTAATAAGGTTTCGTTCAAGGTTCCTAGTGGTAGTTGTACTTCTTTAAACGTTTTGCCCCCGTCTTCGCTTCGATATAGAATCCCGTTATTTCCTCCATTTTTTGTATCTGTGATGAAGATGATGTTTTCATTTATGATATTGTATTCTGATGATTGATGAATGGTTTCTAGGTTATGTTCTATCGTTTGAAAGGTTTTTCCAGAGTCGGTTGTTTTTAAAATACGAATTCCGATAACTCCTCCTAGGGCGTTTCCAGACATGGTAAATATGTATCCTGTGTCAGGAGTTATAAATTTTAGGTGCAAAATCGGTTCTTCTACTGGTAATTTTAATTGTTCAAAAGTTCCATCATGTGTATTAGAATAATATACATGATTGGTGTCTGCAAGTAGTGTAAATTCTTTAGTAATCTGATACATTCCATCATTTAATTTGTATGATTTTTCTAAGTTTAATGGTGTTTTTAAATTGGCTTTTATATAGTTTTTCTGTCCATCATATGTAAGATAAATTTCACCATTTTCTATTTTGTAAAAGTAGTTTGTTTGGGCTGCTTGTTTTTTTAACTCGTCTATGTCTTTATAATATTGTTCTTCATATTCAAATCTTCCACTTTTGTTCCCTTCTTCTAAATCTAATTGTACAAGTGGCATTTTATTTTTGACTGAATAAATCGTTTTTTCTTCTGTTTCTTTTGTTTCAAATTGCAAGGCCCAAATATACATCACTTGATTTTTTTCATTCATAACTCCAAAATGATTTTTGTTAAAAATTTTTGGATATCGTGGATATAATTTTGTATTTACTTGAACTATTTTGTTTTCTTCATCATAAACTTCAACATTTATTAAACTTTGTTTTTCTAGGGCAATGTTCCACCATACATGTTTTTCTTGATATTGATCTAGATAAGCATAGGTCCATAAAATCGCGGCTTCTTTTAATGTGGTTTCTCTTGAAACTTGAATGGTAAAGTCTTTCCAGTCTAATGTTTTTTTCTTGTAATATGGTTTTAAAAAGAAATAGGTAGAAATTCCAATCATACATAGTATCAATATGGCAACGATTATCATTTTTTGTTTCATAGTATCACCTGTTTTTAGTATAACAAAATATGCGAAAAAAAGAAACTATTTCATTTCTTTTATCATTTGTTCAATAAATTCTGATGTTTTTTCAGCACCAAGTAAGTCTACGTTTAAACATAAATCATAATGACTAGCGTCTTTCCATTTCATATTGGTATAATGTTCATAGTGTCGCTCTCTTGCTTTGTCAATTTTTTGTATTTCTTTGTTTGCTTTTGTTTTAGATAGTCCATAATATTTGGTAGCACGTTCTATTTTATGTTTGGAATCACTATATAAAAATATTTTAAATACATTCGCTTGTTCTTTTAATATATAGTCTGCGCATCTTCCTACAATAACACAAGATCCTTTTTTAGAAATATTTTGAATGGCTTTGGTTTCGGCTAAAAAAAGTGTATCATCATTTGTTAGGTTTTGGAAATAATTAAGGTTTAAATCTGATAATAAATTCAAATTTCTACTTTGTTCTTTTTCTTCGATATAAGAAGCCGATAAGCCACTTTCATCTGAGACAATTTCAATTAGGTTTTTATCATATAAAGGAATTCCTAGTCTCTCTGACAGAAGTTTTCCAACATATCGTCCGCCTGATCCATATTCACGATTGATAGTGATGATTGGACCGTGTTTCGTTTTTTCTACTTTTTCTGATTTTTTTAGGTCTGTATTTGGTTCTGTTTTCAGTTGTTTGATTTCTAAATATAATAGAAGTACTGAAATTAGGAATGCTAGAAGATCGGCAACTGGTCCAGCATAAAGCAGTCCCATAACTCCAAATAGATGTGATAATAAGAACGCTGATGGAATAAAAATCAAAATTTGTCTAGAAAGACTAAGTAAAGCAGATTTCCCTGATTTTCCAATTGCTTGAAAAAATATTCCAGAAACAATTTGAATTCCATTACATATGGTTAGTAATAAAAATATCCGAAATGTAAAGCAAGCAAATTCATTATATAAATGGTCCCCTGAGCCAAATAATCCAATTAGCTTTTCTGGTATCGTTTGAAATAGAATAAATGCGAGTGTAGAGACAACCACACTTAATAAGAGTACTATTTTCAAGGTTTTTCTTACTCTAGCGTATTTTTTAGCTCCATAGTTGAATCCTACAATTGGTGCACTTCCTGCTGCGATTCCGATAATGACACTTGTTAAAATCTGGTTGATTTTCATAACAATTCCAAGGACTGTGATTGGTATTTCACTTCCATATTTACTTATGGCTCCATATCGATTTAATAAATTATTTTGAACTGCGATAATTACGACAATCGACATTTGTGTGATAAATGATGAAATTCCAAGTAGTGATACTTTTTTGACATTTTCTATCGAAAAGGTAATCGTTTGTTTTTTCATTTCAAATGATTTGAATTTCCTTATGTATAAAATATTCATAAAAAATGTTATAAATTGACTAATGATCGTCGCAATGGCTGCACCTTTAACACCAAGATTTAGTACAAAAATAGCAATGGGGTCTAGTATGACATTCATAATAGCTCCAATTACCATAGACGCCATCGCGTATTTTGGAGAACCATCTGCTCGGATAATCGAGTTAAAGGTTGTTCCAATCATCATAAATGGAATTCCCATAGCTATGATATATCCATAGTCATATGCGAATGTTTGCAGTGCTTTTGTACAACCAAATAGATTTAGTAGTTGGGGCAAAAAAAGTAATGTGAAAATACAAAAGCAAATAGAAATAATAATAGCAGAAATGATTCCACTCCATACTCCATTTTGTGCATCTTGATGTTTTTTTTCACCTAGTTTTAAGCTTAAATAAGATGCTGTTCCATCTCCAAACATAAGGGCGAAGGCAAGACAGATGATCGTGATTGGAAATACAACATTCGTCGCTCCATTTCCTAAATATCCTACTCCCCATCCTATAAAAATTTGGTCAACAATATTATATAATGCATTCACTATTAGTGATATCATACATGGAATCGAAAAAGCTTTTAAAAGCTTACCAATGCTTTCGGTTCCTAAGTCTAGTTTTTTCATTTTCTTCCCTCCTTCTCAAAAGAAAAAACACAATTTTTGCATGTGTTGTTCGTTAATCATTATTAAAATAATGTACGTTTCCAATTTTTTACCAGTGCTTATTCATTTTAACATATCATATTTTTAATTTCAATGTTTTTTAATCAATTGTTATCAGTTTATATTTTCTACTGCCTACTTGTTGTTTTTCAGCGCTTTCAATGGTTAGTAATCCATTTTGTGATTCAATTCTTTCAATTAATTTGTTTTTTCCAGGATCATTTGACTGATATACTAAATCAATGCACGCTTGATCAAGAGCGACGGGGTCTTTTGACGCTAATATTCCAATGTCTTCCATACAAGGGTCTTCTGCTACTTTACAGCAATCACAGTCTACGGACATATTACACATAACATTGATGTAGACAATGTCATTTTGATAAAAATCAGTAATGGTTTTCGCAGCATCTGCCATGGATTTTAAGAAAGAGTCATGGTCTGCTTTAAACATGTCTTCATAGGTTGCGTTCTCGATTCCACCTGTATGAATATATCTTTTCCCTTCTTTAGAGGCCAGACCTATTGCGATATTTTTAATAGCTCCACCAAATCCTCCCATTGGGTGTCCTTTGAAATGAGATAATACTAACATAGAGTCATATTGTTTCATTTTAGCGCCGATTATATTTTTTTTGATAATTTCCCCATTTTTATTTTCTAAAATCATGTCTTCACTTGCATCCAAAATATCTACTGTAAAGTATTTGCTCCATCCATGTTTTTTCATTAATTCTATGTGTTTTTCTGTGGTATCTCTTGCGCCATCATAAGCTGTATTGCATTCTACAACCGTGCCATTTACGTGTTCAATTAAAGGTTTTACAAAGTCTGGTTTTAAATAGTTTTGATTTCCTTCTTCTCCTGAATGTAATTTTACTGCTATGTTTCCTTTCAGTGGTGTTTCTAATCTTTCATATATTTTTATTAGGTTTTCTGGTGTGATATTTTTGATAAATAATACTTTCTCCATCATATTCCTCATTTCTATTCGTTTCATTCAGCTGGTTCGTATACATTATAGTTTCCATGATAAATTTCGTGAAAATTTTGATTGTCAAAGTCTTTTGGAACTACCATACAAACGTTTTTTTGAAAGTTATATATACTAGCTTGTTCTAAAACTGATGCAACAAAATAACTGCATACATATTTATTTTTGATTTGAATTGGTATTTTAAAATATCTAAGTATGACTCCTATGAAATCATATTTGTATTGTTGTTTATAGTCACTCATATATTTTAATATATCTGTTACTGTTTGATATTGTTCATCTGTAATTTCGAGTTCATATATTTTACATTTGGTTTGATTAAAGTTGTTAAAAAATTCTCCATTTTTGGACTCAATCGTAAATCCACAGTTGATTACTGAATGAAGCGTTTTTCTTCCAAAGCTATAAATTTTATCACAATTTTTTTCTAAAGAGATTCCTACATGACTAAATTCATAACGAGTAAAAAAACGGATGAGCTTGGATGGTATGGTATTGGTATGCATTAATAATATATATATTTTTTTCATTTCTTATTCTTTTTCTATTTTTATGATTAATATTCTTTTTTTCAAACTCACGATTTGTTTCATACCTCTACCTCAATTCCATCATTGTATTTATATTATAACAAAAATGTGTTTTTTTTTCTATATTGTT
>CAJTLA010000037.1 GCA_910576985.1 uncultured Bacilli bacterium | reverse complement strand
AACAGGCAAAATTAGAAACAGCTCACAATTTATTAGAACTTGGAATCGATATTAATGTGATTATGAAAGCAACAAATTTAACAGAAAAACAAATTAGACAATTTCAATAGAGATTGTTTTTTTTTAGTTGTTAGTATATCCATCTTTTTCTTATAACCGAGTAGTAACTAAAAAAAATTCTGTTAATTGGAAAACAGAACTTTTTCAGATTTGTATTGTCTAATAATCACTGATAAAATTACAGCAATAATTACAATCGTTGATAATAACATTAAGAAAATGTGTAGAAAGTTAATATTTCCTGAAGTAATATCTGTAAACAATAATGTATAATTTAAAAATGGAATCATTGAAAATAACGTAGTTGTTTCCATTTTCATCATAAATGCGATCATTCCAGGAAAAAACGAAATAAACATAATTGGTGTTAGTGCACTTTGCGCTTCCTTAAAGGTTTTTGAGCGACTTGCTATTGCAATACATAATCCACTAATCAAGAATGAGTATGCGATAATAACGATTGTTGCAAATAAAATACTGGATAGTGGTAACATGAGGTTCACTCCATTATAGATTTTAAACATATTATTGGCTAGTAATAATGATACAATTGTTAGTATCAAACTAATAAGTCCTGTTATTACGGAAGACAATGTAACACTTAAAAACTTTCCTATAATAATGTCTTTGCTTTTAATTGGAAACGTTAACAAGGTTTCTAATGTTCCACGTTCTTTTTCGCCTGCTGTTGTATCTGTAGCGGGATATGTAGCTGATACTGTAATTGCCATGATAATAAACAAAAAGGCATAACTGATAATATAATTTGCATAAAAATTTTCAGTCGCTTTTATGTCTTCTTCTATTGTAATAATAGAAACCACTTCTTCTGGATCTATGTGATTGTCACTTAAATATTCTTGTTGTAAATGTTCTTTGTACAAAGTAAAAAATTGATCTGTCAATGAAGTCGCATAACTTGTTGTTTCATTGTCCTTTCCATGAATAATATAGTGATGATCTTTTTTTGTTACATATAAATCTAAATTCCCCTTTTCATATTCTTGCTCTAATTTTTTTTGCTCATTGATAGAAACTTCGATTTGTAAAGATTCTGCAATCTTCGATTCTACGTCATTTAGTTGATAATCAAATCCAATCTTGTTGTATTCTTCTACTGATTTATTGACCTGAGATTCAAAAAGTGCTGACATACCAATTACCAAAACTGGAATCATAATGGGAATAATCAGCATCATAGATAGTGATTTTTTATCTCGAAACATTTCTCTAATTTCTTTTTTTAACATATTCCATAAATTATTCTTCATTAGAAGCACCTCCGATTAAAGCAAAAAATGCATCTCTTAAATTGGTTGTTTTTGTTTCTTTTTTGATTTGTTCTGGAGTTCCTTCTTTCATCAGTTCTCCTTTATTAATCATCATTACTTGATCACAAATATTTTCTGCTTCTTCCATATAATGTGTTGAATAAAGAATAATTTTTCCCTTTTGCTTTTCTTTTTTGATAAACTCTAAAATGATTTGACTAGAAATAATATCCAATCCACTCGTCGCTTCATCTAAAATATAGTATTTTGGGTCATGTATTAAACAACGAGCAATATTCACTCTTTGCGTTTGACCAGTCGATAAATTTTCAATTTTATTATATAAAAAATCATTCATATTTAATGTTTCTGTTATTTCTTTGATGCGTGTCTCTATTTTATCTTTTTCAACTTCATAGATATCTGCACACATTTTTAATAATTCATAAGTAGATAAGGTATTATATATCTTTGTGTTTCCAGATAAATAAGCAATCTTTTTTTTAATTTCAATTTCATTTTTTTGAAAATTTAATCCATCAAAATCAATTGTCCCTTCTGTTGGTTCTAATATCCCTGCAATCATCCTCAGTAGTGTTGTTTTTCCTGCTCCATTTGGGCCTAAGACACCAATAATTTGTCCTTCTTTTGCTTTAAAGGAAATTCCTTTGTTTGCGTAAAATTCTTCTTTTTGTTTTTTAGAATTATATTTTATAAATTTCTTTTTTAAGTTTTCTACTTTTAGCATACTTCTTCACCATTTTCATTATATAAAAAAAGCTTACTTTTTGCAAGCTTTTAGTCCTTTGCAACCTTTCGTTCCATTAAAGTTGCTTAGTATATTAGTATCAAATGAACATACTTTTTTATTCTTTCGTTTATATTCTTTAATACCTAAAGTTATCATTTTATCTAATAATTGTTGATATGTTTTTCCACTAGGTTCCCATAAATAGAAAGATAAAGAGCCTGGTATGGTATTTGGTTCATTCACATAAATTTTATTCTTCTTTTTATCAATTAAAAAGTCTACTCTTGTCACTCCACTTAAATTCAATACCTGGCAAACAGATTGCGCTAATTCACGAATTTCTGTGGTCATTTTTTCATCTAATCGAGCTGGAATAATGCGGTCTGTAGAAACCATGCCTTTGCTATTTCCGCCTTTTTTACTTCCTAGGTATTTATCTTGATAAGTTAAAAATTCCTCTGTTCCCATAACCTCTTCTAATACGCTTGCTTCTGAATATTCATAGTTTCCTAGGACACTACAATTGACTTCTATTAAATCTTCTACTGCTTTTTCTACAACGATTTTATTATCATAACGAATTGCTTCATTAATCGCAGAGATGATTTCATCATGATTTTTGGCAAAGGTAATTCCAATACTGCTTCCTAATGTAGCTGGTTTTACAATTACTGGATATCCTATTTTTTTTATTTCTTTTAAAATGTGTTCTGTATCTTCTAAATATTCATTATCATAAAACCATGTATAATCTATAATTGGCAGACCTTCTTCTTTCATAACTTGTTTCATTACCACTTTGTCTTGTCCTAAAGCAGAACCTAAAACGCCACTTCCTACATAAGGAATTCCAATTGCTTCTAATAATCCTTGCAATGTTCCATCTTCTGCATTGTTTCCGTGAACAATTGGGAAAATAATGTCTAATTCTGCTACTTTTTTTTGGAAAAGTCCTTTGGTTGCTTGTAATACAAAAGTTCCATTTTTATTACAAAGCATTACTTCTTTTGCATATCTTTTTACCATTTCAACATCTTTATATACTTCAATATCCATAAGCATTTTTCCAGTATACCAAATTCTATTTTTTCCCAAATAGATCGGAATCACTTCATATTTGTCAGAGTCTAAATGATTCATGGCTTGTACTGCAGAAATAATACTGATCTCATGTTCTACAGTTGTGCCTCCGAATAATACACCAACTTTTATTTTCATAGTTTCACTTCTTTCTTACTTTTCATTAAAAATATCAGGTAGATCGTTTTCCAATAATACATAAGTTTCCTTTTCTTCTAGTTTTTGCATTAATGGGAATGCTTGTTTCACATCATTAATGATATGAATGTGTTCTTTTGGATAACTTTTTTCCAATAATCCATCATAGATGGCTTTGGTCTGGGATGCGCCCACTAAAATAACATCGGATGCTACTTCTGAAATTTGTTTTCCAAATTCTTGATTATATTTATATTCATCTGGTCCCAATTCGATCATTCCTGGTGTAACAACAATTTTTTTTCCAGGCATCATTGAAAGAACTTCAATCGCCATTTTTGAACCGACAGGGTTAGAATTATAGGCATCATCAATAATATTAATATTCCCATATTTTTTCAATTCTAGTCTATGTTCTATTACATTTATTTTTTTTGTACCAATCATTAATTGTTCCATGGAAATTCCAAGTTCTCGTCCAAGGGCAATAGAAGCTAAAATATTATATACATTCGCTTTCCCAAGCAATTTTGTTTCAAAATGGTATTTTTGGTTATCCACTATGCAATCAAAACTTGTTCCTTTGTGTGATAATTCAATGTTTGTGGCCCTGATATCTACTTCTTCTGATTCAATTCCAATCCATACAATTTTACAGTTGTTTTTCAATTGATAAGATCGTTGATATGGATCATCTCCGTTTAAAATTCCGATCCCATCACTAGGAAGAGATTCAATCAGTTCAAATTTTCCCTTTTGAATATTTTCTCTACTACCAAAACTTTCTAAATGTGCGGTTCCAACGCAAGTTAGTATTCCATATTTTGGTTTTACTAAATCACAGATTTCTTTAATTTCTCCTCGTTTAAATGCTCCCATTTCAGCAATGAAATAATCGTTGAATTTATCTAAATAATTATTAATTGTATTAATTAATCCATAGGTAGTGTTGAAGTTTTTTGGGGTGGCAAAAGCATTATAACGAACATTTAAAAGATCAGCTAAAATATTTTTGCTACTTGTTTTTCCATAACTTCCTGTAATTCCTATGACTGGCATATTATTCATAGAAGAAAGCCTATTCATCGCTTTTATTTTATAGTAATAAAAGACAACTTTTTCAATTGGTTTATTGATAATATTAACAATCCATATCACAAAAAACTGCAAGTAGCAAGCTGCCCCAATTAGGGTTATGTAAAGATATAAGTTAGAAGGTTTGAATATCATTCTTATTATTATGAAAAGGATCAAGTAACAGATTAAAGTTGTATAAATCAATCTTCGAACTCTTTTTGTTACTACTAATGGTTTTTTTGTTTGTTCATTTTTCATTGCATAATAAGTAAAAATCGCGATTATCGAATACAATGTAAAAAACAAGAATAGCAATATTTCATGATCTAGCGTTTGTCCAAATAAAAATAAAAAAAATAGTATGTCTGTTGTTAAAAATACTTTTTTAGGATTTTTGAATATCCAATGGATATAACGCCATCCTTCGTTATACCAATTCTGCTGTAACATATGTAATGCTTTTTTACTTTTTAATATAATTACAATAAAACAAGGAATACATAATCCTAATAATTTCAGAAACATAAAAACCTCCTAATTTTATAAAAAGTTTCGTAGTACACGAATCGTACCTTTTAAGTTTTCTAAATATGCATAATGAGTACATCCTTCAAATACTACTACTCCTGCATCTTTTATTTTTTGCTCAATTTCATACGCTTGCTCTAATGAGACTTCTTGATCTAGATCTCCCCAAACTAATAAAGTAGGAGCTTCTATTTTTTTTATTTTCTCTGATAAGTCTAAATTCACATGATTTACCATAATTTTTCTCATCATTGGAGTTGCATTTTTATAATCAGTTGAACCAATATGTTTTTTTGCTATTTCTTCAAACTGTTTTAATACTGGAACTTTTTTTAAACTCTTTAAAACTTTTAATTTCATAGTAGTTTTTTCGACTTCCTTTTTGTAGGGACTGCCAAATAATACCAGTTTTTTTACAGGATATTCTGTAGCATATAACAGGCTAATTTTACCGCCAAATGAATGACCAAGTAAAATCGGTTCTTCTATTTTTAAGGATTCTAATAGTGTATGTATACAATCTACATATTCAAATAATGTCCAATCGGTTTCTGGTTCACTGCTTTCTCCAAATCCTGGTAAGTCTGGAATAATAATATGATATTCTTTTTCAAATGGATCAGCAATCATTTTCATCATTTCTATATTTTGTCCCCAACCATGTAAGAAGACTAAAGTTTCACCATCTGGGTTTCCATAATCTATATAATGAAGTGATATTCCATTTACTTTTTTTATCATTTTCTCACCATTGTTATTATACCATTTTTTTTGTTTAATAACAACGAAAAAAAGATTTTTTTTCATTTTTTTGCAATTGTATTATATTGTTTAGTCAATCAATAAGTCTCCAATAACATCATACATTTTTTTTAAACAGTCATGAATTAAAAAATAAATGTCTTTCATTTTATTGGTTTTACTGTGTTCATTTGAAATCGTTGTTAGATAACTATTCCCAATTTTTTCGTGTTCTATTTTAGCATGGTATTGTTGATATCTCTTCCATATTTTACTGTACTTTAATTGATTAGGTCCAAAAAAGTATAGTTTTTTCCGATTAATATAAACACTATCTTTAATAAAAGTATTCATATGAGGTATCATTTCTTCTATGTTACAAATAATATAATCTATCTTTTTTTTATGAAATTTTTTTCTTAAACGGTTCATACTAAAATTTTTACGTTTTTTTCTTCCTTTTGCTTTTCCAGATTCATTGGAAATTGTATTTAGAAAATAGCATTTTTCAATACGATCATTTTTTTCAAATGCTTCTATTATTATGGGGTCTGAAATTCCTATTGCTAGTACATTTCCTTCTATTGTTTGAATTAATTGTAGCATTCGTTTTTCTTCTTTTTTCATTCTTTCCTCCCCAAATCTTATTTCTTATTTATGATATGATCTACTACATAACTTGCACATAATATTCCTGCACTGCTAGGAACAAAAATACTTGATGCGATTATATTACTATCTATTTTTTTAGGAATTTCTTTACTATACACTACTGGTATTTTTTCTTTGATTTGCTCTTCTTTTACTTTTTTTCTTAAAATTCTAGCAAGTGGATCATAATTTGTTTTAGAAAGTTCTGTAATTTCTAACATAGTTGGATCCATTCTTTTTCCTGTTCCTAAGCACAAAATAAATGGAATTTTTTGATTTAAGCAATATTTGATTAGCGCAAATTTTGTTGTAATGGTATCGCAAGCATCTACTACAAAATGAATTTCATGTTGGAATAGTTCCTCTAAGTTTTCTTCTGTGATTTTGTCTTCTATTGTGGTTACTTTGCATGTGTTTCTGATCTCTAAAATTCTTTGTTTCCAGAGTTCTACTTTGGATTTTCCAATAGTTGATTTTAAGGCTATGATTTGTCTATTGAAATTAGTAATATCTATTTTATCATAGTCAACAATAATTAAGTGTCCTATACCACTTCGAGCAAGTGCTTCTACTACATATCCACCTACTCCTCCAAGTCCTAACACAAGGACACAAGTTTTTGATAATGTTTTGATTTGTTCTTCTCCAATTAATAAAGAAAGTCTTGCTAATGATTCCATATGTTCCTCCTGTTTTATTATAGCACTTTTTTGTAAAAAGAAAAAGAAGCGATTTAAGCTCCTGGATTTATTTCTGGTGGAAGTTCCTCTTCTTCTCCACCATCATCTGGTTCTTCTGGTTCTGTTGCTAAAGGATCAATATATTTTAATGTAATCGTTTTGCCCTCTAATCCTGAAAGTGAAGTTCCAGCTTTTACATCTTGTGAAATAATCTGTCCTTTTTTCTGAATATCAAATCCAGCTTCTCCTTCAGATATTTTCACCAAAGCGATGATGATATTTTTATGGTTGCTTCTAAAGTTTGTAATAATGCTTCCATTATAAGATCCTCCTACAAAATTTGGAAGTTTTTCTTCTGTTGTTGGATTATTTTTATTGTCTGTTTTGTCTTTATCATCTTTATTATTATCTTTTATACTTGAGCTTCCTCCTTTTCCATTAGACACAGTCAGAGTCAGTCCAGTACTTTTGCTAATGGCGGTAAGATCCATTCCTGGTGTTAAGTTTTGACTAATAATTTGACCTTCTCTTTGTGAGGAATCTACATAGTTGATATTTACCTTTAATCCATTTTGATTTCCATAACTAATTGCTTTTGATTTATCATAACCTACAAAATTTGGTAATAGGTTCAAATTCGCATCTTTATAGTTTCCTTTTCCAATTACAGTTTCTTCATATGGTTCATCAATATCAAATTGGAAGGTTTTGATAATTTTTGGTTTTTCTAATCCTAAGTTGATTTTCATAGCAGTCACAACATCTTTGATACTACTTTCATATGGAACAAAGTTATATAAATTTAGTCTCGTTCCTTGGTTTACAATTGAATTATAATCATGGATGGTCGCATCAATTCCACTAATATAAAGTCTTTGCATTCCAAATAATTCTTCTACACTTGTATTCTCTTTACTGCGTGATAAAAGATCTTTGGCCACGTTATAGAATGATAATATTTCATTGGTGGTCATGTTTGTTTCTAAATTGTTACTAAGTGTATCTAAAAGTTTATAAATGGTATCAATGCTTTTGATTGTTTTTGCTTTATTCATTAATCCTTTTACGACAAGTTGTTGGTTTTGTCCACGAACAAAGTCATTAATTGTTTTTCGGTGTCTTGAAAGCGCAAGTGCTTGTTCTCCATTCAACGTTTGAGGTCCTGTTTTTAAGCAAATTAAATTAGCAAAGTCTCGGTTACTATCTTGTTCACAAAAGTCAATTGGGACATCTACATCAATTCCTCCTAAAGCGTCTACTAATTTTACAACTCCTTTAAAGTTGATTTTGGCATAATAATCAATAGTGATTCCAGTAAAGTCCTGAATTGTTTTAATCATACAATCTTCTCCCTGCCACGCAGCATGAGTAATTTTATTTTTCCGATTGCCTGCAAAGCAAGAGATTGGAACATATGTGTCTCTTGGAATACTTAAAATGGTTGTATTTAATGTTGTAGGATTAAACGTCAATAACATTAATGAGTCTCCGTTAAAGGAGGCACCTTTAATATTTTCTTGTTCTGAATCTACTCCCATTAAAAGAATGGTAAATGGTTTGTCAATTTTATTTCCCCTCTTAGTAGTTTTTGTTTTAATTTCTTTTTCTTCTGTGTATAATATTTTGGTTTCATTTCCGATTTCTTCAAATCCTTCTAGTGAACCAAATTTGATTGTGTATCCAGTTGGTAAAAAGATATAGTCTATTTTCCCTTCATATAAGTCATTTAACATAGAAACATAGTCATCATATTCTACGATTTTGTTCGATGAAAGTTTTTTATTTTTGATGATTTGTTTCGGGATTTGGTATCCATCAATGCTGTTTTCATCTTTGATCATTCCTAGTTCACTTGAACCAATATCACTAATCGATTCTGCTTTATTTTTTTTCATAGTTACTATACTAGAAGAATAGGTTGTGGAATTGGTACTCACATTTCCTATTTTGTCTATTACAACATGAACATTAGAGGCAATAAAAAATAAAGCACCTGAATATAAAATCAATATTATTGCAAGTATAATTCTACTTGTTTTTTTCTGTTTAATTACAGAACGTGCTGATAATAATATGAATAATCCCGCAATGATTATGATTGCGATTGCACCAATTAGTCTTAATGTATTTTCAATGTTACTTAATAATGAAAGTGAGTATAACATGTAACCCGATGATGCCATTAATATTAAATATAATACATAAAAAACTACTGTCCATCCTTTGTTTTGTTTCATCATTTTTTTTCTCATAACATCAATCCTTTCCAGATCATACTTTATCATTATAACTTATTATGTTCATATTCACAATATTTTTTCACTTTTTTCTCTTATTTTACAAATGGATAACAAACAAAGTTTCTCTTTTGAATTTTGATGGATTATAGTATAATGAAAGACAGTATGATGATTCTTTTGAGATCTATTTGTTTGTTCACAAAAAAGGATTACGCAATTAATGGAATTTTATTTTTAAAGGAGGTTCATTATGAAAATTTATCTCGTAAGACATGGAGAAGTGGATGATAATTTACTCAGGTTATATAATTTAGTAGATGACAGTTTAAATGAAACTGGTATTCGTCAGGCAGATGAGTTAAAGTCAAAAGTTGAAAATCTAAATTATGATATTATTATCTCTTCTCCCCTTTTACGGACAATTCAAACGGCTTCTTTGATTAATGCGAAAAAGAAAAAAATCATGTTGGATTCAAGGCTACGGGAACGTGAACCTGGTAGTTTAAGTGGGAAACCACTCGATTCTGTTGATCGAGAGGATTATTGGGATTATTTTTCTAAGAATCAATATGGCGCTGAAAGTGTTCCATCACTATTTCTAAGGGTATATTCTTTTTTAGATGAACTTCGAAGTAAAAGTTATAATTCTGTACTTATTGTTGCCCATAGTGGTGTTTCAAAGGCTTTCCATGGTTACTTTTATGGTTTACAGGATGGTAAGTTTTTATATCGTGGGTTAAAGAATTGTGAAATCATTGAATATCAATTTCCTCAAAAATAAGACACTTTTTTTCATATTACATATGATATAGTGGTGATACTATGTTTTCTATGGAAGATGCATTATATGCTGCTTATATTTTAAATGTGTCATTTGATTTATTTACTCCTGAAGAGTTTTTAACGGGGATGAATATCGAGTCTGAACATGGGACAATCAATCCAGAAACAAATGTAACGAGTGATGATTTAGTTATGACTGCAAAAATTGCCTTGGCCCATTTAAATGAGTTTCCAAATTATTATCATTCGGAGTATGGGCTACAATCGTTTGAAAATTTTTTAAAAAATAAATTAATGATGGAAAAAGATGATAAGGCATATTGATCATCTTTTTTATTTATACTATTTCAATTTTTTCATTATTTTTGTGCATTCATCAAAAGTACTTTCGATCGGCGTTCTAGCGATTTCTTCATAGATTTCTAAAAATAAAGAGTTTGGATTGGTTAGTACATCGTATATTTGTTCTAATAAAGATTCTGGAATTGCTCTAAGATAAGGTTCTAGTAAAGCACACATTTTTGAAGATTGAGCCTTTATATATTCAATTTCTTTTCTTCTACACCACGAGCTTAGAAGCGCGACATTTCTCAAAAAGAATCTTACAAATGTGTCTAAGAAATTTTCTAGTACTTCATTTTTGATTGCATGTTTATAAACATACTGTAGTTTTTTGAGAGCTGATGCCTTTTTTTCATTATGGTCTTTTTGAAACATAATTTGAAGAAGAAGATTCGAAATATCTCCTACAGGTTTTAATGTTTGAACATGAAATTGGGGAAATCTAAAATCTTCTAGATCAGAAGAGCCACTTCTAAGCAGAAATTTTTCAACTGATGTTCCGCCACACAAATCTATAAAATCAGAATTTTTGAAACAATCGAGTAATATCATATTCATGTCTGAATAGCAATGAGAAAATATCATATTTGGTTTTGTAAGTGATGCACTGAAAATTCTAAGTGTTGCAGTTCTTTTACAAAATTCTAAGTTGATTCCATCTATTTTTTTTTAGTATTCATACATTTCATCAGAAATGACTTTTAACATATTCTGATTTTTCTTTTTACTGTTTGCAGGGTTATAAATACAAGATATATCTAAATCAGAAAATGAAGAAGCATAACCATATTTTTTATACAGCCCAAATGATCCTTGAATCAAATGTTGTTTTCGATGCTTGGTTAAACTCTCAAGCATCATGGAATAAATATAATCGTTTAAAAGTAGTTTTGCTTCTAATCCATAAGATTTTTTTATAAATTCACATGCACTTACAAATTGGTCTGAATTGATAAAAAGAGGCTTTTCATCTGTGCTCTGTTTTGATAGTGTTTTTCCAATTAACATTGGCGTATATCCTTGTGCTTCACATGTTGCATTGGTATGGGAAGAAGATAGATTGTTGCCTTTTATATGGAAATGACCATGATAATTGATGGCACTTTCACAGCTGTCAAATTCTCTTAGTATTCCTTGAAAAGTGAGATCTTCCTTTTGTCCCTTTATCAAGGGTTCATGAGACAAAAATTGATTGCCAATTCTAATTGGAGTCGTATAAATGCCTTCTAGGCCTAGAGAATGGTATTTTTTTTCTAAGTTTTTTGGGTCATGGTTCCCTAATATTAGGTACTTGTGACCTTTCATTTTTGCGCAAGACTTCCCTATTTCAGAGTTTTTAAGTGAAAAGTCTCCAAGAAAAATTACAACATCGTTACTTCCTATGGTTCTGTTATGAGCATTGATAATATGCTCATTCATTTCATCTATACTCTGAAATTCTGGTCTTGTATACTCAATGATATTTCTATGAAATAAATGATGGTCTCCAATTACATAAATGTTACTATTTGGATGTTTTTTACATAACATATCATATATATCTTGACAAAAGGTCATATTCATTCCTCCTTTTGATTTTGTATCCTACACCAAAGCATAAAAAAAGTCAATGATTGAGTTTGTCTCAATGAACTAGATCAATTCGGTTCGTGTAAATGGGTTGAAAAAAGTTTCTCATTTTAAAACATGTCATTTAACTTTCTTTTAAAATAACAATTGTTATTAACTATCCCCTCTCAATAGCGAAAAAGAGCATTTTTTTGCTCCATTGTTACAATTCTTAACCTTTCGTTTGCCTTTTCTATTAATAACTCTATATCTTTTACCCCATTATGTTTGTTATTACTATTAATAAGGCTCATATCTAATACAGATAGATCAGAATCACATATTATTTTGTTTATATTCTCACAATATGAACTATCCCTTACAAAGCCGATAGATTTGTTATTAAATTTTACAATATTTTCATAAGCTGGTTTGAATTTACCATGAATGACTTCATAAGGGCCTACAAAATAATTATTGGTAACTTCTTTATTGTTTCATGATTTGAATTCTATAAATGTTACTTTTTTATCTCCTACTTTGGTCCAATCCTCAATATCGGCATATGTGAAAGAAATTAAGCACTTATCTATAGGCCAAATTCATCAAATGAAGGCATTACGGCATCAACCTCTTGTTTTTTGTGGGAACTTGAGTAATTATTCGTTTGTAAATCAATGTAATAAGAATTATTTTTCATAAGTTCCTCATGTGTTCCCTGGCCTACGATTTTTCCTTTATTCAGAACAATAATTTTATCAGCAATTTTCATTACATCTTTTTTGTGGGTTACAATTATAATTGTATGATCTAATTTCAAGTTTTCAAAAATATCTTTTATTTTTTCAACCAATAATGTGTCTAAAGAACTTGTGACTTCATCAAAAATCAATATTTCTGATTTTGATAATAATGTTCTAGCGATCGCTAATAATTGTTTTTGACCTCCAGAAAAGTTTGCAGCATTTTCTGTTAGTATTGTATTATACCCCTTTGGTAAGCTCATTATATAATCATGAATTCCCACTCTTTTACAGGCCTGAATTTGATTTTCAAAGTTTGAATCAATCAAATTTAGATTTTTTCTAATACTCATATTAAACATAAATGGAGATTGATTTACTCCAACAACATTTGTAGAATACACCTCTTTAGAGTACTCATAAATATTTTCATTGTCAATTAAAATTGTACCTTCATCAATTCTATATTTTCTAAGAATTAAATTAGTGATGGTTGTTTTCCCACTTCCACTATGCCCTACTAAAGCAGTGATACTATTGGGTTCCGCGGTAAAGCTAATGTTTTCTATATTTCCTTTGTTTTTAGATTTATAAGCAAAACTTACGTTTTTAAATTCAATGAAACCATTTATATAATCATTAGTATTCATTCCAAACGTAATTTGATTTTTACTTGAATAATTTAAAATGTTGTTAATCCTCATAATAGAAATAGACCATTCTCTTATTTGCCTTGAATATCCCATCAACTCTTTTGTGTTTGTCATAGTATTTTCAAAATAAGTAATCAATAATATCAACATATTAACTTCAAATGTTCCATTTAATACAAACAATACTAGAATTAAATATAAGATTATCTTTCCAAAGTGAGTTATAAATGGTAATAAACTTGCTCTAATGTTTACATATTTTCTTTTGGCCATATATTGATCTGACCACTTATTTGCAATTATGTAAAAGCTATTTTTAATTTTATCATAAATATTAAAGACTTTTATTTCTCCTAATCCATTTAATATTTGAGAAAGATTATCAGTTAATTTGTCTCTATATTTCTGTTGACCTCTTAAATATTTTGTACTCATAACATTACAATAGTCAAACGATTTTAAATATATACATTCAAGTACTAAAACAAGAAATCCAATATAAATATTTGTTTTTAAAAATATAAATATCATTACAATTACTTTCACAAAAACAACCATAATTTCACAAACATTATCAATCATCTCTGATAAATTAGCGGTATCAGTATTGACTGTATTTAAAATTGTTCCTTTTGATAATTTATTTGAAAATTCAGTATCATAAGTAAAAACTTTATCAATAATTTTTTCTCTCAAGTTTTTATAACTATATTTAAAATTATGAGAATAGGAAACATAATTCAAATACCAAAATAAATTATAGGCTACATATGTAATGGCTAAAAGGCCTATGTTCATGTATGTTGCACTTGCATTACGATTCGTTACTTCGTATACAATATTCGAAGAAAATACTGGTATAAGCAAACTTGATAGATGTGCCATTATTGAACCAAGAAATAAAAGAAATAGCCATTTTTTATTTCCTTTGACTAATTTAAAAAAATCTCTTATTATAATTACATTATCCTTAATCAAAGTTATCACATCCTATTTCATTATATCATTAAATCCATGTTTCTCCTATATTTAAATAATAAAAATTGCCATATCAGTAAGTGAAATACTGGAGTGTCAACAGTTTTTAAGCTCTTCTGTAAAAGTTCTTCTTTCTCCCCTATCATACCTAATATTCTTTCTACTTTTATTTTATCATGTCCCTATTTTTTTCTGTCTGGTTTATTATAACCGATCCAAATAATTTAACATAAAAAAATAAGATATAAATATTAAATTATTTACATCTTAAAGTATACTTGTAATTTATAAATATGCTACATCAGAATATTATTTAGTTATACCAAAACCTAATGTCTCAATTTTTTTTATTACCTCATCAATAATTTTTTCTTTTTTTAATGATAATGTTAATTTTTTATCTTCTAATGAAAGATCAAAAGAATC
>CAJTLA010000036.1 GCA_910576985.1 uncultured Bacilli bacterium | reverse complement strand
TTTGAATGATGAAAAAAGACAATTGCTGAAAGAAAATGATTTAATAGAATTTATTAATAGAACAACACTAGAGAATATTATAGTTGAAATAGTAAAATTGTATAAATATTCAAATTTTGATGAACTGTATAAACATTTTGATAAAATATCAATAGGATATGATAAAGATGATATTGCTAATCCTAAAGATATGGAAAAGTATTATTCCAAAGAAGAACAAGATAAATATGGAGTTATTGGAATAAAAATAAAATTAGTAGAAGATAGGAAGTGATAATAATGGAAAATCGACAAAATACGACAATCAACTGGTATCCAGGACACATGGCAAAAACAAAACGATTGATCAAGGAAAGCTTAGAACAAATTGATTTGGTTTATGAAGTAGTAGATGCTAGAATACCAAATTCTTCAAAAATTATAGATTTAGATGAAATCATCAAAAATAAACCTAGAATTATGATTATGACAAAATATGACCTATGTGATAAACTAGAAACGAAAAAGTGGATAGAATATTACGAAAAACAAGGATACAAAGTTATCGCTATGGATATAGAACACCAATTTCAAAAAAAACCACTGTTAAACTTAACTGAACAGCTAATGAAAGAAAAAAAGGAAAAACTAAAAGCCAAAGGTATGATGAAAAAAAGAACAAAAGTGTTAGTAGTTGGAATTCCAAATGTAGGGAAATCAACCCTTATTAACCGATTAAGCGGAAAAAATGTAGCAGGAACAGGAAATAGACCAGGTATTACAAAAAATCTAAATTGGATACGTATCAGTGAAGAAGTAGAACTATTAGATAGTCCAGGAATACTATGGCCTAAAATTGATATCGGAAATATTGCCTACAACTTAGCCAGCTTAACCGCAATTAAAGAAGAAATATTACCTCTTTATGATGTTATCGAATATATTTTAAGAACCCTAGAAAAATTCTATCCCAATGTCATAAAAGAACGATATGGATTAGATTTTATATCAGAAGACATTATAGAAACATTAGAAACCATTGGCAAAAAAAGAGGCTGTTTAATGCGTGGTGGAGAAATTGATTATGATAAAGTAATTACAATTATTCTGAACGACGTCAAAAGCGGAACCATCAAAAACATCACATTTGATAGAATGGAAGATTTTCTTGAAAGCAAATGAAATGAACCCACTTGCATTAGCGTATCTAGGAGACAGCATCTATGAAATATATATTCGGAAATATTTATTAGAACAAGGAATCATTAAAGTAAAAGACCTTCAAGCAGCCGCTGTAAAATATGTGAGCGCCAAAGGACAAGCCTACTACTTAAAAAATTGGTTAGATAAAAATTTACTAACCAAACAAGAACTCGACATTGTTTATAGAGCAAGAAATCATAAAGGAAATAGACACCCTAAAAACACAGATATCATTACTTATAAACACGCGACCGCTTTAGAAGCCTTAATCGGATATTGGTATTTAGAAAAAAACTTTTATCGATTAGGCCAAATGATGAAACGAATATTGGAGGAATTAACATGTACGTATATGGAAAAAATGTAGCAATCGAAATATTAAAAAAAAATGATCAAATCAACAAAATTTATCTTTCACATAGTTTTAAAGACGAATTTATAAAATCTGCCATACAAAAACGCAATATTGAGGTTCAATATTTGGAGAAAAAGCAATTAGACCAACTTGCAAATGGAAATCATCAAGGTATAATTGTATCAGTCCCAGATTATCAATATTCTGCACTAGAAGATTTACTGAAACAGGAAAACCCATTTTTAATTTTATTAGATCATCTAGAAGATCCACACAATTTAGGAGCAATTATCAGGACTGCAGAAGCCGCTGGCGTAGATGGAATTGTAATCCCAAAAAATCGTTCAGTAACAGTAAACGCAACAGCCATAAAAACCAGTGCAGGAGCCTACAAAAATATGAAGATAGCCCTTGTAACAAATTTGAAACAGACAATTGAATCACTCAAAGAAAATGGATTTTGGATTGTAGGAACTGATATGGAAGGAACCAATTTTGAAACGATTGACTATCGGGGGAAAATAGCAATTGTCATTGGAAACGAAGGAAATGGAATGAGTCGTTTAGTGAAAGAAAGCTGTGACTTTATTGCATCTATTCCAATGCGTGGGAAAATAAACAGTTTAAACGCTTCAGTAGCAGCAGGAATCATGATTTATGAAGCAGTAAAACAAAGAAAGTAGGGAAAGTCATGGAATATAATGATTTTAATGATTTTGAATTATTATCCTATATTGGAGAATGCAATGAAGAAGCAGGAGAAATTTTATACAAAAAATATCAACCATTAATCATTTCAATTGCCACTAAAATTTATAAAAAAACAAATAACAAAGTCGGATTAGAACTTTCTGACTTAATTCAAGAAGGAATGCTAGGACTTAGTTATGCTATTCGAAATTATAATCAAAATGGAAAAGCTATGTTTTTTACCTACGCTAGAACTTGTATTGAACGAAAAATTATCTCTGCCATAGTAAGTGCTAGTCGATTAAAACATAGAGTATTAAATGAATCAGTTTCTTTTAATGTTGAAACTACAAGGCAAGAACAATCTGAAATTGATAGTGTATTATCAGATAATCGCATGAATCCAGAATCATTATTAATCATGAATGAAACAGAACGAGAGCTAGAATATAGAATTAATCATGACCTAACAGAACAAGAAATTCAAATATTAGAATTAAAAATGAATGAATTTACTTATCAGGAAATAGCCAATTTATTAGGGATTAGTAAGAAAAAAGTAGATAACCAACTACGAAGAATTCGTTCCAAACTAAGGAAAAATGAAAATAAATAAAAAAAATAAAGAAAACACTTTCTTTTTTTTTTTATAGATGATATAATGAATCTGTTAATAGGATAGAAGGACTCTATCAAAAAGGGTAAAGGGGAAGAGAATATGAAAGAAAAACAAAATAATGTAGCAATGGATATGTCAGCAAATGATATAATGGATGAAATGACTGATGATTTTTTTGATAATGAAGAAATGTCTGGACCATCAATTTCATTAAATGATTCTGTCTTAAAAATGGGAAAAGATACTTCAGCAGATGATTTTGATTTAACTAGTTTCAGTTCAGAAAATAACAATTCAGAAAAAAAAGAAGAAACAGGAACTTCAAATTTTGATGCGTTATTTGACAGCCTATATAATGATGTGGCGGGAGCAAATAGCTTAATCACAGAATTAATTGAACGTAAAAAATCAATTAACAATAATGAAAGCCTATTATCTGAATTAAAAGAAAAAATGGATCAAGAAAAAAGTGATTTTAATAAATATGTAGATGAACAAAAGAAATCACTTCAATTAGAAAAAAATCAAATTGATGATTACGTAAGAACACAAAGAAATAGAATTCAAAATGAAGAAGAAAAATTTAATGCAGATATGGATGCAACAAGAACAGAAATCAGTCTTGCAAAACAATCATTAGACGCTGAAAAAGAACGCTTTACATTAGAAAAAGAACAATTTGAAAAATACAAACAACTAGAAGAAGAAAAATTAAAAAATGAAAGAATCAAATTCGATCAAGGAAAAGAACAATTCGAAAAAGAAAAAGCAGTAGCAGAAGAAAGTATCAGAACTTCACAAAGAGAGTTAGAAATGCAACAAACTCAATTTGAAAAATACAAAGAATTAGAAGAACAAAAACTTGAATTAGGAAATCGTAACTTATCTCAAAGCTGTGCACGCTTTAAAGAATTGGTATCTCAATTTAACTCTGGATTTTCACAATTGCCTTCTGAAAATAAATAATGGAAATTAATGAAACAATGAACAAAGACCTATTAGCAGATGATTATGTATTAGAAGAACCAGTTATATTAGAAGAAACAACTGACGATTCTGAAGAAGGGAACGAAACAAAGGCCAAAGAAAGAGAAAAATTGAGTCCAGAACCAGAAGAAAAAACAGTTCCTGAAGAACCTGACATCAATAGCATTTTCAAAATGGCAAACAATAACGTGAAAGAAGCAACGAACATTTTTCACCGAAACATGGAAATGAAATTGAGAATCGAAGAAAAATATAAACAACTAAAAAGGGAAAGAGAAGACTTCGAACTAAAAAAAGTAGCTGATCAAAAAAAGATAGATGCTTATAAAGAAGAAGTTTATGGAAAACTAAAATCAAAGAAAAATGAAATCGAAGCAGAAATCAATAACCTAAAAATTGCTCAGAAAAAATTAGAACAAGATAAATCTAATTTTGAAGAACAGAAAAGAGAAGAATTAGCGAAAATCAGACAAGAAAAGAACAAAGATATTGAAGAAATTCAAGAAAAACGTTCTGAATTAGAAACGTTAGAAGTAAGTTTAAGACTAGAACGAGAAAACATAGAAGAAGAAAAACGTCAATTAGAATTAGATCGCATTAAATACGAAAGCGATATGAGTGAACTTACAAATAATTTAGTAAAATTCAATGAATTAGTTGGAGACTTTTCAACAGGAATGGAAAGAATTAGTGATAATAAAATAGGAGAATAAATCTTCTATTTTTTTGATTAAAATTTATTTTGATTTTTCTTGAAACATGTTATAATAAAAACAATGGGGGAATTAAAATGAAAAAAACAAATGGAAGATACAAATTAGTATTTTGTGATGACCAAACAAAACTTTTTATTAGTTGCAATATAAATACAGGAGAGATTTTACCACCAACTTTTTCAAACAAAGGAATGGACTTACCAATTTTAGACCAATATCTTGCACAAACCTTTGAAAATGAGCAACAACTACGTTGCCACTTAAAATCATTAGGATATATCATTCCAGAATACTATAAACCAAAAATTGCCTATCAAAGTCAAGGACATACAAGATTATTAGAAATCATTTATCAAGAGTCAACGTTAATTCAGATGGCAATTATCTGTCAAAAATATAAAGAAAGATATAAAAATCGATTGGAAGAAAAAAAATCAAACCAAGAACTTAGAAGAATCATTTCTAAAGGAATTAGTGAAGAACCAGCTTGGATTCAATTTTATAAAAAGATGAAATCCAACATACAATCAGAAGAATTTCATCATTATATTATGAAATATCCATTATTGGGAAATAGAGTATTGTGGCAAATTCAAAATTACTTAGATCAAACAGAACGATCAGAATATTATTTAAGAGACACATTTACCTCGTATAAACCAATTCGCGGAATGATTGTTATGATGAAAAAATATCAAGAAACATTTGGAGAATTCGCGCCAAAAAGCGAACTTCAATCATTATGTAATTGTTTTTCCGAATCAGAACTGCTGTATATCGAAAAACATCCAAACTACGAACGTATGACTGATGAAGAAAAAATTCAATTATTATCTAGCTTTCTAAGTAGAAAATCAAATCAATCTCAAACTCCTATAAGCTACCAAAAGATAAAGGAAAACTAAAAATGAATGAAAAAAAAAGATTCTTAGACTATATTAAAGAACAAAAAAAATATTCTATAAACACAGTACAAGCTTATGAAAAAGATTTAGAATTATTTTTAGGATTTTTAAACTCAAAAAAAATATTTAATTTAAAACAATGTCGCTATGAACAAATAAGAGAATATGTATTTTATCTACACACCCAAAAAAAAAATAATAAAACGATATGTAGAAACATAAGCACTCTTAGAAGTTTTTTTAAATACTTAAAATCAAAACAGATAATAGAAGAAAATCCTATGACTTTAATTACCAATCCCAAAACAGAAAAAACACTTCCAAAATTTCTAAGTTATCAAGATTTAGAACAATTACTAACTTGTAGCGACACAGAAGAACCATTAGAAATTAGAAATCAATTATTACTAGAGTTATTATACTCAACAGGAGTACGTGTTAGTGAACTAATATCCATTCAATTGACTGATATCAAGCAAAAAGAACAAAAAATCTATATTAATGGAAAAGGAAACAAAGAACGTATCGTTTTATATGGTGATCTTTGCAAAAAAAAATTAGAACGATATTTACAAATACGATCTAATTTTACAAAACAAAGCAGTTCATATTTATTATTAAATAACAAAGGTCAACCGTTAACACAACAAGGAATACGTTATATCATAGACCAAATGATAAAAAAATATGCTTTAAATATTCATGTTCATCCACACATGTTACGTCATACCTTCGCTACCCACCTATTAAATGAAGGGGCAGACCTTAAAACAGTTCAAGAACTGCTAGGACACGAAAACCTAGAAACAACAGGAATTTATACCCACGTTTCAAATGAACAACTACGAAATAGTTATTTAAAATATCATCCAAGAGCTCAAAAAAAAGAATGATATTTTCATTTTGACTTATAATATAAACTGTAAACAAGAAGTATACCTTCTTGTTTCTTATTTTAAAATTTGTTATACTTATATTATAAAATAAGGAGGGAACATATGACAAAATTTGTTTATGCCTTTAATGAAGGAAATAAAGACATGAGAAACTTACTTGGTGGAAAAGGAGCCAACTTAGCAGAAATGACTTCGATGAAACTTCCAGTACCACAAGGATTTATAGTGACAACAGAAGCTTGCAATGAATATTATCAGAATGGAGAAACGATTAGTCGAGAAATAGAAACCCAAATATTTCAAAAATTAGAAGAATTAGAATTAGCGACAGGAAAAAAATTTGGAGATCCAGAAAAACCATTATTAGTATCAGTTCGAAGTGGCGCTAGAACAAGTATGCCAGGAATGATGGATTCGATTTTAAACTTGGGACTAAATGACCAAGTTGTGTTATCTTTTTCAAAAAATATAGAAAATGAAAGATTTATTTATGACTCTTATCGTAGGCTCATCCAGATGTTTGCCGATGTTGTAAAAGGTTATCCAAGATCACTCTTTGAACAAGCATTAGAACAAAAAAAGCAACAAAAAAATGTAACATTAGATGTAGAACTAACAACAGAAGATATGAAAGAAATTGTAACAATATTTAAAAAAATTTATCAGGATTTAGCGCATACTGAATTTCCACAAGAACCAAAAACTCAGTTATTAGAAGCAGTAGGAGCTGTATTTCGCTCATGGAATAATGAAAGAGCAAATGTATATAGAAAAATGAATGGAATCCCACATGATTGGGGAACTGCTGTAAATATCCAAGAAATGGTATATGGAAACTTAGGAGAAAATAGTGGAACAGGAGTAGCATTCACTAGAAACCCATCAACTGGAGAAAACAAATTATATGGAGAATACTTAATGAATGCACAAGGAGAAGATGTCGTAGCTGGAATTAGAACTCCAGAATCAATTGAGACTTTAAAAACTTTGATGCCGAATGTATATCAAGAATTTGAACAAATCGCGCACAATTTAGAAAACCATTACAAAGACATACAAGACATGGAATTTACTATAGAAAATGGAAAACTATATATTTTACAAACGAGAAATGGAAAAAGAACTACAAAAGCAGCTGTCAAAATTGCGGTTGATTTAGTCAGAGAAGGAATGATTAGCAAACAAGAAGCAATTCTTAGAGTAGAACCAGAAGGATTAGATCAATTATTACATCCAACGTTTTCTGAGGAATCTTTAAAAAGTGCGAAAATAATCACAAAAGGATTGGCTGCATCTCCAGGAGCAGCAACGGGAAAACTTTATTTTAGCGCAGAAGATGTAAGTGTTCATTCACAAGAATGTCCAACTATTCTAGCGCGTCTAGAAACCTCACCTGAAGATATTCAAGGAATGAATGATGCAAAAGGTGTATTAACCGTTCGTGGTGGAATGACAAGTCATGCTGCTGTAGTGGCACGTGGAATGGGAAGGTGCTGTGTAAGTGGCTGCAGTGAATTAACCATTGACGAAGCAACAAAAACAATCAAAACAAAAGAAGGATTGATATTAAAAGAAGGGGACTATATTTCATTAGATGGTTCTACAGGAACTGTTTATGAGGGAAAACTAGAAACAGTTGCTCCTGAAATTAGTGGCGACTTTGAAACATTTATGTCTTGGGCGGACGAATTTAGAAAATTAGGAGTAAGAACTAACGCAGATACTCCAAAAGACGCAAAAGAAGCAAGGAACTTTGGTGCAGAAGGAATTGGATTATGTAGAACAGAACACATGTTTTTCTCAGAAGAACGAATTTTTAGAGTACGTCAAATGATTACTGCTGAAACATTAGAACAAAGAGAACAAGCTTTAGAACAAATTTTACCAATGCAACGAGGAGACTTTGAAAAACTGTTTGAAACGATGGATGGACTAACTGTAACCATACGTTACTTAGACCCACCATTACATGAGTTCTTGCCACATACAGAAGAGGAAATGAAAGAACTTGCAACAAGTCTGAATATGACTTTTGAATCATTAAAAACGAGAGTAAACTCATTAAAAGAATTTAATCCGATGATGGGCCATAGAGGTTGTAGACTAGCTATCACTTATCCAGAAATTGCTAGAATGCAAACAAAAGCAGTAATAGAAGCAGCTATTAATGTTACCAAGAAGGGAATCAAAGCCAAACCAGAGATTATGATACCACTAATTGGTGATGAAAATGAATTAAGATATATAAAAAATATAGTAAATGATGTTGCGACAGAATTAATTCAAAAGTCAGGTGTCCCAATTCATTATGAAGTAGGAACGATGATAGAGCTTCCAAGAGCCTGCTTGATTGCAGATAAAATTGCAGAACAAGCTACCTTCTTTAGTTTTGGAACCAATGATTTAACACAATTATCATATGGATTTTCGAGGGATGATGCAGGAAAATTTTTAAATGATTATTATGATAAAAAAATATTTGCAGATGATCCGTTTGCGAAAATAGATCAAAACGGAGTAGGAGAGCTTGTAAAAATTGCAATTCAAAAAGGAAAACAAATAAGACCAGATATTCATTTAGGAATTTGTGGAGAACATGGAGGCGAACCATCTAGTGTGGAATTTTGTCATCAAATAGGTCTCACTTATGTATCTTGTTCCCCTTACAGAGTACCAATTGCTCGTTTATCAGCTGCTCAAGCAAGTATACGCGAAAAGGCCAACAAATAGAAAATGATATTAAGTTTTTTCTAGCCCGCATAATGATTACAAAAGATGATATTTTAAGATTTTCAGATGTAATACCTGAATGTAAAAATGTAAGCATAAAGAAACCTATCATAATTGATATTTATATATAAATTAGACTAAGATATAAACATCTTGGTCTTTAGGATCAAGAATTGCTTTTGTAAGACAATTTAGAAGGCTTACTCAAGATGAAGTTTCAGAAAAATTGGGGTTATCTGGAGAAAGTAAGAGAGTAAATATGGCAAGATACGAGAAAGGAGAAAGAACACCAAAAGAAGATAGACTTATTGAAATTGCTAATATTTTAGAAGTTAATCCTAAATCTATTGGAAAATACGATTTTGAAAATTCTTTAGATATAGTTTATATATTCATGTGGTTGGAAGAATTATATCCTAAAATGAATATTGAATTAGCAGTGTCAGAACAACTTCAAAATAAAGCAGATACTTTAATTAGTAAATTCGTAAAAGAATGGCAACAAATGAAACAAAAAAGAGAAAAGCGAGAAATAAGTTACGAAGGGTATATTGAATGGAAATTAACTTTTGAAATGAGAGAAGGAGAATAAAATAAATGAAAGAAATAGTAAAAATAAAATTAAATAATATAGATTCTTTTGAGAATCATCCATTTAAAGTAAATAAAGATGATTCATTAAATGAACTTATAACAAGTATTAGAGAAAACGGATTATTGAATCCACTAGTAGTTAGAAAAAAAGAAAATGGAAGATTTGAAATGATATCAGGTCATAGAAGAAAACTAGCACTTGAATTAAATGGAGTAGAAGAAGCAGATTGCTATATAGAAGAATTAAATGATGATGAAGCAATCATTTATATGGTAGATTCCAATATATATAGAAGTAAAATTTTGCCTTCAGAAAAAGCTTTTGCATATAAAATGAAATTAGATGCAATCAAGCACCAAGGTAAAAAAAAGACACTTCTACACAAGATGTGCAGAAGTTAACTTCCATTGAATTAATAGCTAAAGTTAGTGGGGAATCTAGAGAACAGGTTAGAAGATATATAAGGCTTACCTATTTAATACCAGAATTATTGAAGATTGTTGATGATACTATAATTCATGATAAAAGAACATATTTGACTTTAGGAATAACAACCGCAGTAGAATTATCTTATTTAACTAAAGACGAGCAAAAATTACTTTTTGCTTCTATAGAATATGAAGATTTAACACCTAATAGAGATCAAGCAATAAGAATTAGGAAACTAAGTCAAAAGCATAAATTAGATTTTAATTCACTAGAAAAAATATTAGATGAAAAGAAAGGAAATCAAAATGATAAGATAACTTTCAATAAAGAAAAAATAGAAGATGTATTACCACAAGAGTTATTAAAAAGAGATAAAAGGTATATAGAACAATATATAATTGATGCAATTAAGTTTTATAGCAATAAAATGCACTAAAATCTTCATTGAAGAATAATAAATTTATAATCTTTTGTGTTATAATATAAGCAATTGTTACGGAGGTTTTTATGATCAATAGCATAAAGATTAAACAAGTTGCCACTTATAACGATAATTCTGAACAAATTATAAATTCTAATAAAATAAATTTTTTATATGGAAATAATGGAACAGGAAAGACAACTATAACTAGGCTTATAGAAGAACCATCAAATTCAATTTTTAATCATTGTAGTGTTAATTATGATGAAAATGGAAAATGCAATACACTTGTTTATAATCAAGATTTTGTAAAAATTAATTTTAATTCTGAAACACAGTTACGAGGAATTTATACTTTTGGAGAAGAATCTGAAGAAAAATATAAACAAATTCAATTATTAAACGAAAAAAAAGAAAATATTAATTCAGATATCACCAAAATATTAGAAGAAATAAAAATAAAAAAGAAAGAAATTGATGAATTAAGAATTTCAAGTTCAGATGTTTTGTGGGAAAAATATAGAAAAAAATATTATGAAAAGTTTCCAGAATTATTTAAAGGAAATGTTGGAAAAAAAGATGCATTTTTTGATAAATGCCTTGAAACTGAATATATAGACGAAGTTTTATCAGAAGAAAAAATAACTGATGAATATGCACTATTATTTAAAGATAATCAACAAGAAAGAAAAACAATACAAGCCTTCAATTTTTCTCAAATAAAGGAATCTATTTCTTCATCAATCTTTTTTAAAGGAATATTAGAAAATAAAGATGTAAAATTATCAAAATTAATAAAAGATCTTGATAACAGTAGTTGGGTAGAGCAAGGTGTTTCTTATTTAGAAAAATCTCAAGGATTATGCCCTTTTTGTCAGAATCAATTGGGCCATGATTTTATAAAAGATATATATAAATTATATGATAGAGAATACCAACAAGACAAAATAGATTTTAATAATAAGATGAGTGATTTAAAAAATAGGATAAATGAAATAAGATCAATAATTAATGAAAATATTGATTTGTTCAAAGATAGTGAACTAATTTTTAAAGTTAGTACTTATTTTAATTCCATCGAAAAAGAATTAGAAATTAAAAATAAAAATCTTAAGTATATATGCAGGTTTCCTGATTCAATATCTAGTTTAGATGAATTTAGTAAATATATTGTAAATTTAAATAGAATAATTGAAGAAGATAATAATAAAATCAAAAATATTGTTCAAAATAAGCTTAAATTAATTGAAATAGGGTGGCATTTTATAAGACATATAGGTAATGATGATATATCTGCTTATATAGAAAATAAGTCGAAGCTAGAAAAAGATTTACAAGATTTACAGGTATCATTTGAAAACATGGAAATAACTAAAAAGAAATTAGATATAGAAATAAAAGAACTAGAAAATTCTGTTACTAGCATAACTAAAACAGTTAACGATATAAATGATATATTAAAAAAGTTCAATTATACAAACTTTAAACTAATTGAAAATTCTGATCATCTAACTTACTCGATAGTAAGAAATGATAACACAGATGCATCCAAAACTTTAAGTGAAGGGGAATCTAGTTTTATTTCATTTTTATATTTTTATAATTTAGTATTTGGAAGTAGAACAAGAAGTGGATTACATGAAAGCCATATTTTAGTTATTGATGATCCTGTAACGAGTATGGATAGCAATACATTATTTATTATTAGTACATTAGTTAGAGAATTAATAAGGTTATGTTTAGAAGATAAGAGAAATATTAAACAGATGTTTATTCTTTCACACAATTTATATTTTTTTAAAGAAGTATCATATGGTTATAATGATAGGAGTAAGGGAAAGATTCCAAAAAATGTTGCATACTTTGTTGTTCAAAAAATTAATGGAAGTTCAATCATTAAAAGCTATGAAAATAAAAATCCAATCAAAAATTCATATGACTTATTATGGGATAAACTAAGAAATAAAAATTATAATGATGATTCAAATTTAAATATAATGAGAAGAATTTTAGAACAATATTTGAATACAATCGGTATGGGCGGTCCAAATAATAATAATTTAGAGTTAATAAATAAATTTGATGATAATGATAAAATAATTGTCAAATCATTGCTTAGCTATATAAATGATGGTTCACATAGTATAATGGATGGGTTATATATGGCTCCTGACGAAAATGCTAATCAAAATGCATTTAGAATTTTTAAAAAGATATTTGTAGTGCTTGGACAAGAAAGTCATTATAATATGATGATGCATGAAGAAAATGATGTGGTTGAAGAAGAAAGCAGAGATGTTAGTATCAAATCTAAGCCAGTTTCTTCAAACAAAAAGAAAGAAATTAAATCCAAACAAAATAAAAAAGAACTTATAGCTGTATAATATATTAATAAAATGCAGGCGATAAAGCTTTATGAGACATAAGACATTCAAAGTTTGTTCTTATAATAATTGATATATTTAATAATAATTAAATGGAGGACTAGAAAATGAAAAAAGAACAGTTAATAAATGAATTTAATAAATTAAATGATAATAGTAATTTAGGCGATATTCAAAAGTATATTACTGTTATGATGGAAGTCAATAATTTTAATAATACTCCTTTAGAATTATTTTGCTATTTAACAGAAGAAATCGGTGAACTAGCTAAGGAAATAAGAAAAACAGAAAAAAATATGGATATGGATATAAAAAAAGAATATGATTCATGTTTAGAACATGAAATAGCAGATGTTTTTATATATTTATTAGCAATTTGTGACTCGTATAATATAGATCTTTTGAAGGCGTTCAAAAGTAAAGAAAAGATTAATTTAGATAGAATATGGGAGTAAAAAGTAAAATGGGTAAACAAGAAAACTTTTCAGACAAAGTGTTAAAATTTAATGGTGAATTATCTAATTTTATTATCAATTTACCTAATTATTATCGTATTAGCAATCCATATAACTCTAGAAATAAAGCAAAAATAATGGAAATGACGAGCGTATTTTATAAAAAATATTATAATGATAATAATAAAAGACATATGATACTAGGGAGTTCACCAGCAAGAAGGGGAACGGCAGTAACAGGTATTCCTTTTGAAGATGCAAATCATCTTTATAAAATAACAGGTATTAAAATTGATGATTTTTATATCAATAAATCATCTTCTAATTTTTTATATCAGGTTATGGAACGATATGGTGGTTGTGAGAAGTTTTATAAAGACTTTTTTATGAGTTTTGTATGTCCTCTTGGGATAGTAAAAGTAAATTCTAAAGGTAATGAAATTAATTGTAATTACTATGAAAATAAAGAAATAGAAAGTAGTTTATATGATTTCATAGTAGAATCAATCAGAAAACAAATATCTTTTGGAATTGATACATCTATTTGTTATTGCATAGGTAGTGGAGAGAATTTTAAGTTTTTAATAAACATTAATAAACAATATCATTTTTTTGATAAGATAATTCCCTTAGAACATCCGAGGTTTATTATGCAATACAATTCAAAAGACAAAGATAAATATTTGAGTAAATATGTTGACGCACTTAAGAGTAGAAGTTAAAACAATGATATTTTTTACTTTTTGTGCTATAATTAAGTTGGATGTAGAAAATGTAACAAGTCATAATAAGTCAACTTATGAATGTCAATTGCTACCCGAGTTTGATGGTGACACAAGCGTCTATAAAATCGAACCAATCAAAATAAAAGATGATTATGATTTGTTCTTAACTCGCATAATCATTACAAAAGATGATATATTAAGGTATGCTGATAAAAGGCCTGAATGTAAAAACGCAAGGTTAAAAGAATCAATTCTTGTAGATATTGGAGAGTATAGAAAAAGTTGTGTAAAAAGAAAACCTTCCAGTATGATAAAATAAGAAAAGGAAGGTTTTAATAATGAGAAAAAATGAATTACCAAAAGAAGTAAATGATTATATGGATGAGTATATAAAAAAACACACAATCAAAAACATGGATGATATGCAAGAGATGATGAGAAACATGTTTGGACCAGCATTACAAAAAATGCTAGATGCAGAAATGGAAGCAAAACTAGGATATGCTAAAAATGAAAAGAATGATACGACTAATAGTAGAAATGGTTACTACAAAGAACGTAATATCAACACAACTTATGGAGAAATTCCTGTAAGTATTCCAAGAGATAGACTTGGCGAATGCAAGAGCGACTTACTCCCACCTTATGCTAAAAGCATCAATGGATTCGAGGATAAAATCATTTCGATGTATGCCTTAGGAATGACAACAAACGAGATCAAGGACCAAATTTATGAGTTATTTGGCTGTAATCTAAGT
>CAJTLA010000035.1:14313-15000 GCA_910576985.1 uncultured Bacilli bacterium | reverse complement strand
TCCTTAAAATTCAAACTAGAAGTAAAAAATGACTTATCCATATTTGCCTTATCATCTTCTACCTCTAAATAATTATCATCCTTTAATTGTCTTTTTTCTTCTTCCAATACTTCCTTAATCGCAGAAGCATCTCCTACCATAGTATCTGACTTTAACTCATCCAATAACCCCAAGCTTAACTCTTGATCACCCATCTGATTTAAAACACTTGTATTTTCAATCTTCTGAACAACTTCATCCACTTCTTCTTTTGAAATTTCCTTCTGAATATCCAAATTTTTAAAAATATCGTAAGAAGTATTTCTTAACTTATGATATTGTTCTTCCTCTTTTCTCTCATCTTTCGCTTTACTCAAAACATCTCGAATATCATAATTCTTCTCATCATCATGGAAAGTTGCAAGTTCCTCAGATTTCGGTGGAATTGGTTTGCGAACTTGCTTATGTTGTTCTTCCCTTTCTTTTAACATTTCCTTTATTTTAGAAATATCAATCTCATTTGACTTTAACGTAGTGGCGATTCCTTCGATATTATTGTATTCATCATTTTCATAAATTTTTTGATATAAATCAGCATTCTTCCTAGTTCTTCTACTAGTCTCTACATCCGTCTCATAATACCGTTCCATCCTACTCTTCATGCTTCCACCTCGCCATTTTAATCATAACATATTTTTTTTTTTTTTT
>CAJTLA010000035.1:0-14303 GCA_910576985.1 uncultured Bacilli bacterium | reverse complement strand
TTTTGAAAGTATCTCTTGCGTTTTTCTTATTATTTCCATATAATAAAAAAAGGAGGATAAAAAGATGAAAAAACTAAAAGTAAATAAAGACCTATGTATCAGTTGTGGAGCTTGCGTTGGCGCATTCCCAGAAATATTTGAATTTGGAGAAGATGACCGTGCACAAGCAAAACTAGAAGAAGTACCTAGTGACAAACTAGAAGAAGTAATGGACGCCATAGAAGGATGCCCAACAGATGCAATTTCATATGAAGAAAATTAGAGAACAAACTCTAATTTTTTTTCACCACCTCATGATATAGAATTTTCACTTCCTTTGGAGTCAGCCTACGGTACTCTCCAGACTTGAGTCCAGATAAATCTAAAAAACTAATTCGTTCTCTTTTTAACTTTAAAACTGGATAACCTAAAACCTCAAACATTTTCTTTACCTGATGATTTCTTCCCTCATGAATGACCAACTCTACAATAGAAGTATTCATCTTTTTATCAAACTTTTTTAACTTCGCCTTTCCTCTACTCGTTTTTTTCCCATCAATAATAACCCCACTACTCAATAGCTTAATATCTTTCGGTTTCACAAACCCCTTTACCTTAGCAACATAAACCTTATCGATTCTATTTCTAGGATGAATCAACGCATTTGTCAAATCTCCATCATTCGTTAATAATAAAATACCAGAAGTATCATAATCCAATCTTCCCACTGGATAAATCCGATTATCCGTCGGAATCAAATCAATAACAGTCTTTCTTTTTTTATCATCATTTGTACTAGTAATAATTCCCCTTGGTTTATATAACAAATAATACTCTTTTTGCTCCTTCACCAAAGTATTTCCATCAATCATAATTTCATCTTTGTCACTTACTTTATATCCCAAAGTATTTACCACTTCCCCATTGACAAGCACTTTTCCTTTTTCAATCAATTCTTCCGCTTTTCTTCTTGAACAATAGCCTCTATTCGCAATTACTTTTTGTAAACGTTCCATAAATTTTATCATCAATAGGTAATATTTTATAAAAATTACATTTCACAAAAAAACTTCACCTATTGTTCTCCTTTCATATGAAACGATTATACCGAAAGAACAAAAAAAAAGCAATGAAATCTCAAATTTCAGGGCGTTTGTTTACACTCTTTTCATTTATCATCATAAATTATAGTGAAATATAAATGAAAGGGTGGATTATATATGTGCAATAACAAAAGAGAAGAAAACTGTAACTGCATTGGCGAAATACTAGCTGTCATCAATATTTTACAACAAAACGCAGAATGCTCTGAAAACTGTTTAGACACATGCGATAGAGGATTTTTAGGCTGCAGTACAAGTTCTTTGGTTTGCAATACAAGACCAGTGATGTTATACACTTGTTGTGGTAATGGAACTCCATGGAAAATGCCGACAACAAAAGAAAACATAGATTGTAATGAAGTTGGCACCAACTGTTCTAGCGTTTTCCGTGTAGAAAAACTAGATGGCAACTGTGCTACCTTCAGAGTACTTGCTACAAACACAGATCCTGCAACTGCTGCTACCATTCCATATGTAGCAACAAATTCTTTCTTCACAATGGATTTAAATTGCCTTTGCGTGATTCGTTGCCTACAAGATACTGCAGTAGAATGCGTATAACTTTGAAAAGCTGTTAATTTTTAACAGTTTTTTTATTTCATAATCACTTTCAGTAATAAAACTCTTATAATGGCTCATCAAAATACTTTAGAAAACAAAATATATGCTATAATAAAGAGGGTGATAACAATGGATATATTAAAAGTATTAAAAGAACAAAAAGAAACCAAATTAAAGGGCAATTTATATCATAATGTTCAAATCAAATTTTCTTACAATACTAATCGCATTGAAGGAAGTCAATTAAGCGAAGATGAAACAAGACACATCTTTGAGACTAATACCATTATGAATACAGAGAACACAACAAATATTGATGATATTATCGAAACAACCAATCACTTCTATTTGTTTGATGAAATGTTAGATAAGGTAGAGACACCATTAACAGAAGAATTAATGAAACATTATCACACCATCTTAAAAAGAGGGACAAGTGATGAACGAAAAGATTGGTTCAATGTTGGCGATTATAAACAACTACAAAATGAAGTTGGTAGCATTTTAACAGCAAAACCAAAAGAAGTTCCAATCAAAATGCAGGAACTGTTAAAATGGTATAACAATTTAAATACGATTACACTAGAAGAGATTATTGAATTTCATTATCGTTTTGAACGCATTCATCCATTTCAAGACGGCAATGGGCGAGTTGGCAGAATGATTATGTTTAAAGAATGTTTAAAAAACAATATCACACCATTTATTATCGATGAAGAACATAAATTATTTTATTATCGCGGATTAAAAGAATACAAAAATGAAAAAGGATGGTTAACCGACACCATAAAGGATTGTCAAGATGCCTTTATAAAATTAGTAGAAACCTTCTTAAATAATTAATTCATCACTTTAGGGCATAAACTGGAAAATACCAACAACAAAAGAAAACATAGATTGTAATGAAGTTGGCACCAACTGTTCTAACGTTTTCCGTGTAGAAAAACTAGATGGCAACTGTGCTACCTTCAGAGCACTTGCTACAAACACAGATCCTACAACTGCTGCTACCATTCCATATGTAGCAACAAATTCTTTCTTCACAATGGATTTAAATTGCCTTTGTGTGATTCGTTGCCTACAAAATACTGCAGTAAAATGCGTATAACTTTGAAAAGCTGTTCATTTTTAACAGTTTTTTTATTTCATAATCACTTTCAGTAATAAAACTTAACAATAGCATACCATTAAATCCCACTTCAATATTGAACAAACATCAATTCTATGTTATAGTTATACAAGGATGTGATAGCATGAAACCTAAAAAATATAAAATTCAACCCAAAGGAAACTCTTATGATGGCTCTTCAGAATACATCGAAAAACAAAATCATTCCATCATCATTATCATAGCAATTGGACTGATTGGAATTACAATTGGACTAATCATATACCGTAGCCTAAGATCCAAAACATGCAATAACATTGAAAAACTAATCTTAACAAATGCGGAAAACTATGCAGAAAAAAACAACCTTTTACCAGAAATAGAAGGAGAATCTATTACCATAAATATTGACGACATATTCAAAAATGAAACATTAAAGCCATCACTAAAAGAACAAACATGTAGTGGAACTATCAAATTTACAAAATACAAAGAAGAATATATTAAAACCTTTGATATTACAAACTGTAACTATTGTTCCACTAATACCCGCTACCAAAAATGGTCTAAAGAAACAAACAAAAAACCATCTAGTAAATACCTGATTGATGTTATCCCATACTATAACTATTATGAAATATCATCATATCGTTCAGCCTGGTCTAACTGGATTCCAGAAGACGAACTAGGAGAAATTGATGAAAATTACTTTGTTGCACTTCCAAAAGACAAAAATCAATTGCCAAATATTCCAGAAGAAGCGAACATCACAGATTACGAAAAAGATGATGAAACATGGTATAGCTATCGTGATAAAAAGTGGAAATACTATCAAGATAAAGGCGGAAACTATAGTGACTTTTTCTCTGAACAACCAAATGGATACAGTAAAAAAGACACCTCCACCGAAATCAGTACCGAATGGACAGAATGGTCCTTAGACTATCCAGAAAAAAAATCATATCGAACAATTGGTACTACCACTGGATACCGATGGTATTATGAAAAAAAAGGCAAAAAAATATATTGGAATAGCGGTAACTATACACCAGAACAACCTGACAAAAAATACGATAAAAAAGAAGAAGTCACCACTACTATGTACCGTTATAAAGACAAAAAATGGAGATGGTACAATGGAGAAAAAAGAAGCTATACAGGATATGTTTCAGTTCCAAGTTCTAGCGCCTATAACAAACGTGACGAAGGATTACTCATCTATACAGATTGGTCAATATACACTGACAAAAATCGCTTAGATAACACCAACTCCTGGTATCGTGAACAAAAAGAAAAAACATACTCAAGATTCCGTACCCTATACACCATGAAATCATTTCTAAAACTAGATAAATATGTAGACAAACAAGAATTTGAAAAAACATTAAACGACAACATTCCAAACCTAGTAAAACAAGAAAACTTTCAAATTGATATCCATTACAAATTCAAATATCGAAAAAAATAGCGCTTTTCCGCGCTTTTTTTAGTGAATCAATTTAATATCCTCAATCGTATGAATTGGAATAAGCTCATTATCAATTGTAATTAAACTATCTCCATTCTTACCAATAATTTTTTTCACAATCGTTCCCGTTTGCTGTTTAATTTCCACCTCTGCCTTATAAATATAATTCTTCGACTTAAAAATGGTATTAATCTTCTGATTCACATTCATACCAGAAACTTCCACACTAGAAGGCTCCTCTTTCTTACTAGATACATATACTCGCTCATTATTATCAAGCTCTTTATCAATTCTATTCGCAAACACTTTTGGCAATTTCTTATCCATAAAAACACCTCTAATTAATTATATAAAAAAAAAGAATTTTTATTCCATCCCAACGCCAAAAAAGAATCGACCTTCCTTTTCTCCCTCTTCTACTGAACGATAATGAGAAAAATAATTCATATCAGCACCAGTATCAATAGGAACAATTTTAATCTGACTTTCTAATAATTCTGATTCAAGAAAAAAATCCCTCACATAACCACATAAATCCACAGAATAAAGGTCATCCCTAACATAATCAATATACGGCTTCCACTTCTCTTCTTCCCTTTGAATTGGACTAGGCAATAAATAACTATCTTTCTTAATACATGGACCAATATGTATGAACAAATCGTCATTAGAAGAATGAAATTGTTCTTTAAAAACATGAAATAATTTTTGATGCAAATCCAAATGTGTACTTCGCCAACCTAAATGAGCAAACCCAAAAACATGATTTTTCCGATCATATATTGTAAAAGGAATACAGTCTCCAAAATTTAAATACAAAAATACATTAGAATACTTACAAATAATCGCATCTGCTTCTACCAACTTATAATACAAATCAGAAATTGTCTCCACTTCTTCTTTCAGCTCAACAATACGATCTTGATTATCTGCTTGCATCAATAAAAAACGATTGACTTCTAATCCCATTTTCCGAATAAATTTTTGACGATTCGAATCGGCTTCTTCTCCATACTTCTTAGACATATTTCCATCCTCTTTATTAGAATAAATCAAAACCAAATCTCCATATTGTTCTTTCATCTTATCACCTATCACTAGTATACCACACATCCTAAGAGTTATAATGCAAATCCAAAAATTTCGAAATGAAATACCCAACCACAAAACAAATAAAACTAACAAAAATTGTAAAAACAGAATAACTTCGTTTCAGTGTTTGCAAAAACAACAAAAAAACAGAAGACATAAAAAATGAAAGAATCATATAATAAAATGAAATAGAATGTTTCTCAATAAAATAAGAGACAATTTTAATCGTAATAAATACCCCAATCAAAACTCCACATGAAAAAGGAACCAAAACATGTAATGTAGTCGCAAGCATAGAAACATCAAACAAATGACTAAATGTTTCCAATAACATCGTATAACACCCTAACAACATCAATATAGCAGTACCACTCACTCCTGGAACAATCATAGTAACTGCATCAATTACGCCAAACAAGAAAAGAAACAAAACACTTTTCACACTTCCATCATAAATAAAAGTTTGACTACTCTGTGTATATTGTAAAACCATCATCAACACAAAAGGAATAAAACAGTACCAAAAATAATCTTTAATAGAAGTTCCCTGAACTTCCTTTTTTATTGAAGAAAATCCCCCCAACATTAATCCAATAAATAATAACATCGTTGGCAAATAATATTTTACCAAACAAAACTCAATCACCCCACTCATAGTAACAATTGCAAATATCATCCCAATGCCTAACAACCCCAAAAATACACTACTTTTTTTCACATCTTTAAAAAAATGAGCAAGAGAAAGCGTTGCCTCTTCATAGATTCCTAAAGAGATTGCTAACATCCCACCACTCACCCCTGGAATGATTTTACCAAGTCCAACAATAAATCCTTTCAATATTAATTTTATCTTTTCCATATTTTTCCTCTCCCCTATATTATATAAAAATAACAAAATAACTATTCCTAGGTTTTTGTACTTTCAAAAAATGAAAAAGACTCATCTATTAATATAGGTGATGTTATGCTATCGACAATTCTATTCTCTTTGATTTTAGTATTAGACTCTTTTATGACAAGTATTACTTATGGGGCTAATGGAATTAAAGTTCCAAAAAGGTCGATTATCATCATCAGCTTTATTGGTACACTGTTTCTTTCTTTTTCTCTTTTATTTGCATCTGGAATAAAACATTATATTAGTCCTTTTTTCGCTTCATTCATATCATTTCTATTGCTGTTTCTATTAGGTCTATCTAACCTATTTCATTTCATTGTAAAAACAAAAAAAAAGAAAGTGTTCTCTTTCAATTTTAAAGAAATACATTTTGTGATTGATATCTATTTTGATGAACTAAAAGCAGATATGGACCATTCATCATCTTTATCTGTAAAAGAAGCCATTTTCCTAGCAATTGCACTTTCTTTTGATTCACTTCTTTCTGGTTTTGGATTTGGTCTTTCTGATATTCCTATTTCATTTTTTCTAACTTTTACCTTCATACTAAATATCATTGTTTTCAAAATAGGATTATGGATCGGAAAACGAATTCAAAACAACCATTATGACTTTTCATGGCTCACTGCTCTGATATTCTTTATACTTGCCTTTTCTAAATTGATTTCTTAATATAAACAATGACTAAAACAGATGCATCATTCAAATTACGAAACAAAGACAAACCGTCTTTGTTTTTTTGTAACCAATATTAAAACAAACAATTGACAATAATAATACTAGTAACAATACCAATTAAATCGGCACTCAAACCGGCCCACATCGCATATCGAATTTTTTTAATACCAATACTCCCAAAATATAATGTCAATACATAAAATGTCGTATCCGTAGAACCTTGAATTACAGAAGCCAAAGTTCCCAAATACCCATCTGGCCCAAATGTCTCATAAATATTATTTAATATCGCCAAAGTAGAACTTCCCGAAATCGGTCTCATAATCGCCATAGGAATAATTTCAAGTGGAATTTTTAGATAACTAAAAAATGGAGCAAGACCTTGCAATACAAACTCTAATACTCCACTTTTTAAAAATATATTAATCCCAAGAATCATTCCTAATAGTGTTGGAAAAAGCTCTAAAATCATTCCATAACTTTCCTTAGTACCTTCTATAAAAACATCATACACATCTACTTTTTTTAATATTCCATGAATCAATACCATCAATACCAATAATGGAATCATCATACTAGATAACAACTTAAACATGGCAACTTCTCCTTGCAATCAAACGATCGATCAATAACCCCCCTATTGTAGAAAAAGTAGTCGCTAAAATACATGCAAATACAATGCCAGTAGGATCCATACTATGATACATCATTCGAAGAGAAATAATGGTTGTTGGTATTAAAGTAACACCACTTGTATTCAAAACCAAAAAGGTAATCATACTTCGACTCGCAGTATCTTTATTAGGATTAATTTCTTGTAATGACTTCATAGCCTTTAATCCAAAAGGAGTCGCTGCACTTCCCAAACCTGCCATATTCACCACAATATTAGAAGCAATATAACTAAGTGATTCATGATTTTTAGGAATTTCTGGAAATAGCTTACTCAAAACAGGAGATATCATATGAGCAAATTTCGCTAACAAACCAGAAACAGAAGCAATATTCATAATTCCAAGCCAAAGCGCCATCACAGGAAATAACTGAATCACCATATCAAAACTATTTTTCGCACTATTTAAAATCTCATTATTTAAAACCTCAATCTTTCCAGTCATAATACAAAAAAAACTTCCAACTACAATAAAAAATGCCCAAATTTTATTAATCATGTGTGAACCACCTACCTATCTTTTTCCAAATAGAAGTTTTTGACTGTTTCTCCTGTTTTTCCACATATAAATCTTCTTCATAAAATTTTTTATCATCTAACATTACTTTGACAACTCCAATCTTATCTCCTGAATTAAAATTCCGTTTTTTATCCAACTGATATTTTAAAATAATATTACCCTTTTCATTTTCAGCTAACATCATCTTATAATCATTTTTCAAATAAATTTTAAAATCTTTATAATAAGTTTCTCCTGGAATCGAAACTTCCCCTTTCTCTAACACTGTATAAGTTCTGTAAAAAGAAAATGCTTCTTCATATAAATTTTTATGATCTTCAAAATCATTCCCATCATTGAGTGTAACAACAACCAAATCTGTATTATCTTTGCTAGCAGTGGAAACCAAAGTACGTTTTGCAATTTCTGTAAAACCTGTCTTCCCACCTGTTGTATATTGATAAGTATTCAACAACTTATTTTTATTTTTCCACACATAATGGTTTTTATCTGTTTTTAATGTATATTTTTTAGTTCCTACAATTTTTTGATACTCTTTATTTTTCATAGCATAACTTGTTAAGACTGCCATATCATATGCTGTCGAAAAATTGCCCTCCTCTTCATCCAAACCATGTGGATTATGGAAAGTGGTATTCTTCATCCCTATTTTTAAACTTTTATCATTCATAGCTTCTACAAACTTTTCCACACTTCCACTAACATAAGTAGCGATTGCTAAAGCGGCATCATTTCCACTTCGCAACATAAGTCCATATACCAAATCCCGAAGTGTCAAAGTCTCTCCAACTTGCAAATAAACAGCTGATCCATATGCCTTTAAAATTTCATCTCCAACAGTCACTTTATCATCCAATTTTCCGGATTCAACAGCCAAAATACCTGTCATAATTTTAGAAATACTAGCAACACTTCTCACTTTATGAATGTTCTTAGAATACAAAATTCGATTACTATTTTGATCCATTACAATTGCACATGAAGCACTAGTATTCATTGCTTTTACATTATTAAATGCGAAAATAAATGACAACAATACAACGATCCATTTTTTCATACTCTCACCTAATAAAAAATATGAAAAAAAAGGACTAGTTATGCAGAAAAAAAATCATTTCAAATAAATGAAATAATTTTTTAACGATTCGTTACTTGAATATCTCCCGATACTGTTTTAAAATACAATAAATGAGTACCATCACCAATCACTGATTCAGAATGTGGAAAACGAATATCTCCTGATACACTATCTGCACTCATTTTACAAGATGATGCACTATCTAAAACAACATCAATATCTCCTGAAGTCGTAGTTATTTTTGATTCTCCAAGAATCACAAAATCATCTATTTCAACTTCTCCTGATACTGTTTTGATCTGTACACTACCTTTCACATAATGAGTTTCAATATCTCCTGAAGTCGTTTTTATTTCTATATTTCCGTCTAACGCTTCAGTTTCAATATCTCCTGATACTGTTCCCATATAAATCGCTGAACTATTTAGTTCCACTGCTTGAATATCTCCTGAAGTACTTTTCAGTGTAATTCTATCCAAAATAAGTTTACTCTTCAAGTGAATATCTCCTGAAGTCGTAGTGATTTCTACTTGCTTTAATAACTCATTTTTCAAGCTAATGTCTACATCTCCTGAAGCTGTTTTAACTGTTATTTTTTTCTGATATGAACTTGGTAAATAAATTTCATAATCACTATTTTTCATAAAACAAAATCCAATACAGAAAGATCCTCTACCACTTGTTTCTTCGATTTCTAAAATACCACCATGATTCTGAGTCTGAAATAAATCTCTTTTATTTGCCTTTCTTCCCATTTTTTGAACAATTCGAACATCATTTCCATCAGTATCATAAAACTTAATATCTGCAGAACGAGTAGTAATAATAATAGAATCTATTTCTGTAATATCATAATGTTCTTCCTTCACAATTTTTCGTTTTCCACCATATTCAAAATCTCTCGCAACAATTCCCCAAACCAAAACACCAATTAGAAATATCACTAATATAAAACAAATGACAATCAATATCATCCTTGTACTATTTTTCATATTACTCCTCACCCATTCCTATAAATAATCCAATAATAGTAGTAATAAGTGGTGCCACTAAAAATAATATCCAACTAATATACCAACAATTAAACAAAAAGCTAATTGTAAAATATATGATCAAAATTAATAACCAAGTAATTGTATTTAAAGCATTTAATAACTGTTTATTCTTATTTTTGGTATGCTTCCACTCCTTAAATTCCTCTACCAAAGTATCACTTTCTTTTTCATATTTTGGAATAGACATAAAATGATATACCAAAATACAAGTAGCTAATCCTCCAATTCCAAAAAAACAAATTGCAGAAACCGTATCTGGTAACTCTAATAATTCTTCACATACAATAACACTAATTAAAGCCAAAATATAAATCCCTATACAAAGAGATACAACAAACGCATTTTTCTTTCTAATACTTAATTGCTCTGAATAAGAAGAAACCTTTAATCCTTCTAATAATTCATCAATATCACCAATTCCACGAATTACTTCATTATATGCATCTTTTTCGCTGGTTCCACTATGAATTAAATCTTGATACTTTTCCTCTAAATCAGCAACAATTTCTTCTTTTAATTCTTCACTTTTTCTAGTACTTTTGACTTCCTTAAACAAGTCATTTACATAATTTTTTATTTTATTCATAAGTTCCTCCTAAATTAATTGATCCAAAATTTTTTTCGTATTTTCCCAATCTTTTTTACATTCCTTATAGTATTTTTTTCCATCTTCTGTAATACGGTAATATCGCCTTCTAGCACCAACTGCTTGTTCTCCCCAATAAGATTCGATATACCCATTTTCTTTTAAACGTTTAAAGGCACAATACAATGTTGCTTCTTTAAGCTCATATTGATGATTTGTTTTTTGTTTAATCATTTTATTAATTTCATAACCATAACTATCTTTTTCGTATAGATGGCTTAAAATAATTGTTTCTGTATGGCCTCTAATAATATCCGAAGTAATTGACAAATTATCCCTCCTGTCTAATTATAGAATAACATAACATACCTTATCTGTCAATGTATATAATTTTATAAAAAAGTTAAGAACCCTGAATAACTTCGTTTTCATCTTTGTACCATCAAAAGAAATTGGTCAAACGCTATAATCACATAATTTCAAAAAAAAATAAAATTTCTTTTATTTTTTCTTCTGATAAAAACTTAACGTTAGCGGAATGCTTTTATCCTTTTTATGCTGACGATAAGCATTCGTAATCATTTCTACTACTTCTCCACCATCACTCTGCTCCATTAAAATATGAAACACCTCATTTGCAGCTGTTATACCTGATTCATCTAATAACAATAAACTAGCTCTTAACCTTCCTACCAAAAGAACTGCTTCCGTTTTTTTCACAGGATCTTTTAGCATATCATCAGAATATTTTAATAATGATTCCATATGTATACATGCTATATCAAACATCATTTTATGAATTTGAAAATAAATTCGCTTATCCGATCTCCCTTGTAACTGACCCAAACATAATGCTTGTAAATAAGCATGTGATGGAATTTCAAAATTTTCTCTTACCAATAATTCTTCAATTTCTTGATACATAAATGAATAACGATATTTGGCCATAATCAAATGTGAACGAATATCTTTATTTTGAGAGGATGCCGTTTGCTTCTTTAAAATAGACAAAGCGAAAGTATTATAATCCTGTTGTGCACTTAATTTAAGTTTCACGTCACTGGCATAGCTAATGCCTACAGATTCAAGAGAGCTGAAAACAAAATTTAAGAAAGGATCATCATCATCTGTTTTTTCAGAATTCACAATTTCTTTCACACCTTGTTCTACAGAAATATCAGCAAATAGTCTGATCAAAATTCTCATTAAAATCATATCAGAGTCAGAACCCTTCAACAAAATTTCTTCAGTACTGATAGAAGAAGCATGCAAATTAGATTGAATATAGTCCACAGCAGCTATCAGCTTCAATACTGAAGTACCAATTCTTCCATAAATTACAGGTTCCATTCCCAAAGAAGATTTTAATCTCTCTAAACCACAACGATATTCTGTTGTACCCTTTTTATTTTCAATCTCCAATTGTGATAAAAACATAACAGTATCAAAAATAGATTCTGTAACAGAAACCAACGTTCTCATATCCTCATAATCAGTTGGTGTTAACTTATAATTCATAATATTCCCCCCTTTTAACCACAAATTCAATCTGCTATATAATACCACATTTTTGTATTTTGTCAAAAAAAACATCATCTCTGACGTTTAATATTGATAAATTCCCTGAATTTTTTGTTCATCTTCTCTGCTCAAATCATCCAAATGCCATTCTTCATCTTTCTTTGTCAAATGAAAATCAATTGTATATTTTATTTTTTCATGATTATCTTTCATTTGATCCAAACGATAACTCATAAACTTTTTGGGATCATGTTCTCCATGATTATCATGAAATAACTCAGGATGTTCTTCCAAATAAAGATTAGATGTACTCAAAATCTTTCCAAAATTCACAACTTCTACTTCAGCTGTTACAACGGCTTTATCTCCATCTTCTTTTTGATCTTTAATTTGAAAAGCAAGCTTTTGAAAAGAATCTTTCATAATTTGACGATATTTTTCCCTCATACTACCATCAAAATTCTCCTCTTCTGATATCACACGATCCAAGTCATCCAATACCTCTTTATCCAAAGTTTGATACTTATTCAAAAAAATCTCAACTTGTTTCGTAGGGGTATTTGTAAGCTCTTTTCCCAAATTACATCCTACCAAAAAAAACGAAAATGTAAGTACTAATGTACACAATACCTTTTTCATAAATTCCCTCCTAGTTTTATTTTGACATCAATATTTTAAATTTATACTCTTTTTTACAAAAACATATCAATTAATTTCAAAAAAATATGTCAAAACAAAAAAGTTTATTATATAATATTTTTAGCAAGGAGTTTTTTAGTATGAAAGAGAAGTACAACAAATACTTAAATGAAAATCATTCCTTTGACAAAACAACCATGATAGGAATATTTTGCTTGATTATTGTATTAGCAGGAATATTTGGTTTTTTATACGAATTCATTTTTTACTATTTTAATGGAGGCATGAAACAATTTTATTGGAGAGGCGGAAATTTTCTCCCATGGATTAATATTTATGCAACTGGCTCCATCATGATATACTTCTTAACTTACAAACAACGGAAAAAAGTACAAAATGTATTCTTAATTAGTTTCTTATCATGTGGTATCTTAGAATACTTTTCGGGATTAGGCATGTACATCATCGGAAATGGTCTTCGCTGCTGGGACTACAATTCAGAAATTCTAAATTTCGGAAACATCGGTGGATTCGTCTGCTTAAGAAGTGCTTTATTTTTTGGGCTATCTAGTTTATTACTCATTTATATTATCGTCCCACTTTGTTTTTCACTAGCAACACATATAAATAAAAAACTATTTTTAATGATTAGTATATCACTATGTTCTGTTATTTTGATTGATGAATTCTATAACTTGTTTATTGCTAGAATATTAGATCTTCCAAGAGCCTCTACCATTTACAAAAAAATAGGATTTCATTATGTCTATTTTAAACCATAAAAACTGTTATCTATAATAAAAATAACAGTTTTTTTTATTAAAAAAATAATATTTTTGTATAACAGCAATCTAACGATAATCATGAAATTGAAATCTGATGTTTTTTTCTATGTATCATATTTTTTCGCAATAATCTACCTACAGACATTTTCATAAAAACTCATACCTCTAAACATGAAAAAAATCCATAATATCAAATACTATGAACTTTATATATAAGTAAATCGCTAAAGTGCGACTTTGTGCCTCTTTGGTGCCTTAAGGGAAGACGTACAACAACTTTTCATTTTAAATTATATTTTTCTGAAAAATATATTAAGCTTACTTCTAATATAGTATTTCCATCATTTATAACTTTACTTTTATCATTTATATATTTTAAAAGTTCTCCTTGCGTTTTTGTTTCTATTAAATATCTACCTATAACTTTAAATAAATCATATCCATTATAATCTTCTGTTTTTATATTTCCTTTAGAAAACTCCAAATCATTCATATTAGGCAATCGTTGACTGTTTTTCAAATTCATTATAATTTCTAAAAATTTACCATTTTTAATTAA
>CAJTLA010000034.1 GCA_910576985.1 uncultured Bacilli bacterium | reverse complement strand
ATAGAAGCATTTTTCTTTTTTACTGTTTTTTGAAACTATATTGTTATATTAAATTTTTTCTATAGCTGAGTAGTAACTTAAACCTTTTCATACACAAAAAAAGGAATATCAACTATTCCTTAATCCATTAACTCTTGCTCTAAAGCTTCCAATGGTTCATCTTTTAACATATCTAACTCTAAATCATAATCAGTTTGACGATACTTACGAGCTCCTGTTCCAGCTGGAATCAATTTTCCAATAATCACATTTTCTTTTAACCCATTTAGATAATCCACTCTACCATGAATTGCTGCATCAGTTAAAATTCGAGTAGTTTCTTGGAAAGAAGCTGCTGATAAAAATGAATCAGTCTCTAATGAAGCTTTCGTAATTCCAAGTAATACTGGTCTACCTGTAGCTGGTCTTTTACCCTCTAAAATTAATCCTTTATTCACTTCTGTAAATTCATTAATATTTACCATCGTTCCAGGTAAGAATAACGTATCACCACTATCAATAATCTTAATCTTAGAAATCATACGTTTCGCAATAATTTCAACGTGCTTATCACTAATATCAACACCTTGAGAACGATAAACTTTTTGAATTTCTAACAAAATATATTGTTGAACGGTAATTGGATCTGTTACAACAAGTAACTCTTTTGGACTAATTGCACCATGAGTTAAACGATCACCAGCTTTCACTTCAGTTCCCTTCTCAACAGCCAATTTAGCTCCATAATTAGAAGTATGTTCAACAGTCTCTACATCATTTTTTACACTAATGACAAATTTTCCTCCATCTTCTTCAATGTTAGATACAACACCATTGATCTCAGAAATTGTTGCCTTTCCTTTTGGATTACGAGCCTCAAACAACTCCTGAACACGTGGAAGACCTTGTGTAATGTCATCTCCAGCAACACCACCAGTATTGAATGTACGCATGGTTAACTGAGTTCCTGGTTCTCCAATCGATTGAGCAGCCATGATTCCCACTGCTTCTCCTGTTTCTACAATCGCTCCTGTTGCCAAATTACGACCATAGCACTTACGACAAACACCATGTTCAGTTTTACATGTTAACACCGTACGAATTGGTACCTTTGTAATACCTGCTGAAATAATTTTATCTGCCAATTGTTCTGTAATATATGTATTTCTTTCAGCTAGTACCTCTTCTGTATCAGGTTTCAAAATGCGCTTATTCAAATAACGTCCTACAATTCTATCATAAAGAGACTCAATCACAGTATTATCTTTTGGATTTAAGAACGCTTCCACTACTACACCTTGATCAGTTCCACAATCTTCTTCTTTTACAATAATATCTTGAGAAACGTCAACAAGTCTTCTTGTTAAATATCCAGCATCAGCTGTTTTTAACGCTGTATCTACAGCTCCCTTACGAGCACCATGGGTTGATAAGAAGAACTCTGAAATACTAACCCCTTCACTAAAAGAAGATTTTACTGGAATTTCTTCATTCATTCCACTTGGTTTCGCAAATAATCCTCTCATACCTACTAACTGTGTCAAAGAACCAATATCTCCACGAGCTTTACTATTAATCATAATTGCAATCGAATTGTCTTTATTTTCTTTCATCATTTGTTCAAGCTCTTGACTAATACGTTTTTTAGCCTGTGTCCAAATATCAATGACTTTTTCATAACGTTCCATATCTGTAATTAAACCACGTTTAAACTGTTTATTAACTTGATCTACTAAATCTTGACTTTCCTTTAATACTTGTGGCTTAATTTCACTCTCTTTAATATCACTAATCGCAATCGAAATTCCAGATAATGTAGAATACTTAAACCCTAAATCTTTTAATTTATCCAACATTACAGAAGTTTCAGTAGTTTGGTAACGTTTATAAATCTGCGCGATCAAAGCAGTTAACTTCCCTTTATTTAAAGCTTCCACCAAAGGCATTTCCTTAATTTTCTCAGGAATATTTTCACCTCGAGCAATAAAATATTTACTTGGAGTAATACGTTCTATATTTTCAGTACTTCCATCATTAATATATTGGAAAGTATCTGGGAAAATTTCATTAAATTTTAATTTACCAACTGTTGTAACCAAATATTTATCCATATAAGCATCTGGGAAAATCTTATGGCGGAATGAAGAAACTGGAATTGCAATACGAGTATGAAGATTTAATTCTCTTCTTTCATATGCCATCAATGCTTCATTCTGATCCTTAAACACCCTACCTTCATTTGGTTGTCCTTCTTTTTCCATTGTAATATAATAATTTCCAAGTACCATATCTTGTCCAGGAGTTACAATTGGTTTTCCATCTTTTGGTGACAAAATATTATTTGCTCCCAGCATCAAAATCCTTGCCTCAGCCTGTGCTTCTTCACTAATAGGTACATGAACAGCCATCTGGTCTCCATCAAAATCGGCATTAAACGCTGCACACACAAGTGGGTGAAGTCGAATTGCTCTACCACCAATTAACTTTGGTTCAAATGCTTGAATACCAAGTCTATGCAATGTAGGAGCACGGTTAAGCATAACAGGATGTTCCTTAATTTTTTCTTCTACAACATCCCAAACTCTTTCATCTTGATTTTCAATCATTCTTTTAGCAGCCTTAATATTACTAGCGATTTCTTTTGTAACAAGACCATTAATTACATGTGGCTTAAATAACTCAAGTGCCATTTCCTTTGGAATCCCACATTCATACATTTTTAAAGATGGTCCTACTACAATAACAGAACGACCTGAATAGTCAACACGTTTTCCCAATAAATTTTGACGGAAACGCCCTTGCTTTCCTTTTAACATGCTACTTAATGATTTTAAAGGTCTATTTCCTGCTCCTGTAATATTTCTTCCACGTCTACCATTGTCAAATAACGCATCCACAGCTTCTTGTAACATACGCTTTTCATTCTGAATAATGATACTTGGAGCACCCAAATCCATTAATTTTTTTAAACGATTATTACGATTAATTACACGACGATACAAATCATTCAAATCTGAAGTCGCAAATCTTCCACCATCCAATTGAATCATTGGTCTTAATTCTGGCGGAATAACTGGAAGAGCATCTAAAATCATCCATTCTGGACGATTTCCAGATTCTAAAAACGCATTTAACACATCCAAACGCTTAATCAAGCGAATTCGTTTTTGACTTGCAGAATCTTTAATTCCTTCAATTTCTTTTTTGATTTCATCTACTTCTTTTTCTAAATCTACTTCTTTTAACAATTCTTTAATTGCTTCTGCTCCCATACCAACTCGAAAACTATTTCCATATTTTTCATAATAGGCACGATATTCCTTATCACTAATCGTTTGTTTTTTCTCTAAAGGTGCTGCACCTGGATCTAAAATTACATAAGATACAAAGTATAATACTTCTTCTAAATCTCTTGGTGACATATCAAGAACAAGTCCCATTCTTGATGGAATCCCTTTGAAAAACCAAATGTGAGAACAAGGAGTAGCAAGTTCAATATGCCCCATACGTTCACGACGCACCTTTGATCTAGTTACTTCTACTCCACATCGATCACAAACAATATTTTTATAACGGAGTCTTTTATACTTCCCACAAGAACATTCAAAATCTTTTGTTGGACCAAATATTTTTTCACAAAAGAGTCCATCACGTTCTGGCTTTAAAGTTCGATAATTGATGGTTTCTGCCTTTTTGACTTCTCCATATGACCAAGATCTTATTTTTTCTGGAGAGGCAATTGCTATTTTTAACCCTTCAAAGTTATTTACATCCATTATTCCACCTCCATTTGTTCGTCAAAATCTTCTTCATAATTATCTTCAATTTCTTCCTCTAAATCTTCATCATCAACATCCAAATCATCATAATCTATTTTTTCTTCGTAAGCATCCCCTTCAATAACTTCTACATCAATTGCCTTTTCTACTTCTGAATGAGATGCATAATTATCTTTGTCTTCTGCTTCTAATTCTCTAAGTTCATGATAATTTCCTTCTGGATCTAATACTGTAATATCAAGTCCTAATGCTTGGAATTCCTTAATCAAAACTCGGAAACTTTCTGGAATTCCTGATTTTGGAATTGGTTGACCTTTTACTAATGATTCATATACTTTAACACGTCCAACAACATCATCAGATTTAATCGTAATCATTTCTCTTAATACATGAGCTGCACCATAAGCATAAAGCGCCCATACTTCCATTTCCCCAAATCTTTGTCCACCAAATTGTGCTTTTCCTCCAAGTGGCTGTTGTGTAACTAATGAATATGGACCTGTAGAACGTGCATGCAATTTATCATCTACCATGTGATGAAGTTTAATCATATACATAACACCAACACTAACACGATTATCAAATGGTTCTCCTGTTCGTCCATCATAAAGTTGGAATTTTCCATCCTCTGGTAATTTTGCTTCTTTTAAAGCATCAATAATTTCTGTTCTAGTTGCTCCATCAAAAACTGGAGTTGCCACATAAATTCCAAGCTCTTTAGCAGCCATTCCAAGATGCATTTCTAGAATCTGCCCAATATTCATACGGCTTGGAACTCCAAGTGGATTTAATAAAATATCAACTGGTGTCCCATCTTCTAAATAAGGCATATCTTCTTCTGGTAAGATTAAAGAAATAACACCTTTGTTTCCATGACGTCCCGCCATCTTATCTCCAACACTAATTTTACGTTTTTGAGCAATATAAACACGAACACTTTTTGAAACCCCAGCTGGAAGTTCATCCGTATCTTCTTTAGTAAAGATTTTCACATCGTGAACAATTCCTTCTCCACCATGTGGAACACGTAATGAAGTATCTCGAACCTCACGTGTTTTTTCTCCAAAAATAGCATGTAATAATTTTTCTTCACTGGTTAACTCTGCCATTCCTTTTGGAGTTACTTTTCCTACTAAAATATCATCATCTTTGACTTCTGTTCCAATTCGGATAATTCCATTTTCATCTAAATTTTTACGTGCTTCTTCACTAACATTTGGAATATCACGAGTAAATTCTTCTGGTCCTAATTTCGTATCACGACACTCAATTTGGTAATCCTCTATATGAATAGAAGTATACACATCATCTTTTACAAGTCTTTCATTTAAGATAACAGCATCTTCATAGTTATATCCATTGTAGTTCATAAACGCAACTACAACATTTCTACCTAATGCCATTTCTCCTTTTTCCGTTGATGGGCCATCTGCAATTACTTCTCCACGTTCTACCTTATCTCCAAGTTTCACAATTGGAACTTGATGATAACAAGTACCTGCATTACTTCGTTCAAATCCATTTAAATAATAAGTATCCATTCCTCCTATTGTTTTGACAATGATTTTTTTAGAATCGACATAATCTACAATTCCAGCCGCTTTTGAGATTACCACAGCTCCCGAATCTCTTGCTGCAATTGCTTCTACACCTGTTCCAACAAGCGGTGCTTCTGCTTTCAATAATGGGATTGCTTGACGTTGCATGTTCGCTCCCATTAAAGCTCTTTTTCCATCATCATGCTCTAGAAATGGAATTCCTTGTGTTGTAATAGATACAACTTGTTGTGGAGACACATCAATATAGTCTACCTTATCCGCATCTACAATCAAGTTTTCTCCATGATAACGAACTTGAACACGCTCTAAAGTAATATCATTATGTTCATCTACTTCCACAGTTGCTTGTGAAATATAATGTTCTAATTCTTCATCAGCAGTCATATAGACAATTTCATCTGTTAAATGTTTCTGATCTACTTTACGATATGGAGTCATAATAAATCCATAATCATTCACTCTTGCATAACTTGCAAGTGAAGTAATTAAACCGATGTTTGGTCCTTCTGGTGACTCAATTGGACAAAGTCTACCATAATGAGATGGATTGACGTCACGTACTTCCATTCCAGCACGATCTCTAGATAATCCACCAGGTCCTAAACTTGACAAACGACGCTTATTCGTAAGCTCCGCTACTGGATTTGTTTGATCCATGAATTGAGATAACTGACTACTTCCAAAGAATTCTTTAATAGAAGCAGTTAATGGTCGAATATTGATTAAAGTTTTTGGTGTTACTTCTGTAATTTCTTGCGTAGACATTCTATCACGAATCACTCTTTCAATACGACTAATTCCAATTCTAAATTGATTTTGTAATAATTCTCCAACTTGACGAACACGACGATTTGATAAATGATCAATTTCATCAAATGTTCCAATTCCGTCTAATAAGTTTAAATAATAGGAAACAGATGCATATACATCAGAAATAGTCAAGCGTTTCACACTAATCGTTTGATCATTCCCAATAATCTTTGTAATTTTTTCTGGGTTCTTCCTTGAATATACTCTGATTTCCTGAACTCTATTAAATGCATCTAAGTCAGTATTTACAAGTACTTCCCTTACTCCATATCCATCTTCCATAATTGGTTTCAGTGTTTCCAATACTTCTTTTGTAACAACTGTATCTTTTGGTACAATAATATCTTTTCCAACTTTAATATTTTCAGCCAAAGTACAGCCTAGCAAACGATCTAATACATTTAATTTACGATTAAATTTATATCGTCCTACGCGCGCCAAATCATAGCGGAAAGCATCAAAGAATCTTGATACCAATTGATTTTTCGCACTATCTAATGTAGATGGCTCTCCAGGTCTTAATTTTGAATGAATATCGATCAATGCCTCATCTGTATTTTTATTCGCATCTTTTTCAATTGTTCTTATAAGATAGTCATCTTCTCCAAATAGATCATAGATGTCTTCATCATTAGAAAGTCCTAATGCTCGAAGCAAAGTTGTAATAGGAACCTTCCTAGTACGATCAATACGTACATAAATAATATCTCTTGCATCAGTTTCATATTCTAACCAAGTTCCTCTAGTTGGAATAATTTGTGAAGTGATTATCAATTTTCCGTTCTTTTTGTCTATTTCTTTTCCAAAATAAACACTAGGTGAACGAACAAGTTGTGAAACAATAACACGTTCTGCCCCATTGATGATAAATGTTCCACTATCTGTCATAATTGGCATATCTCCAAGATAAATATCTTGTTCTTTTACTTCCCCTGTTTCACCATTAAACAATCTAGCTGCTACTTTTAAAGGTGCTGCATAAGTTGCGTATCTTTCTTTGCATCCTTTAATAGAATATCTTGGTGATTCAAAAGAGTATTCTCCAAATTCCAATGACAAATTTCCAGTAAAACTTTCCACTGGAAAAATATCATCAAATACTTCTTTGATTCCATCAGTCATAAACCAGTCATATGACTTTTTTTGAATTTCTAACAAGTTTTCTAATTCAATTGCATTCTTTGTTTTTGCGTAATTACGTCTTTCACGGTGATCACCATATTTTTTAATTGTATAAGCCACTCTTTTCACCCCTATAACCTATATTGACTATTTATGCATGCACGAAAAAATAGTACATGCCACCAATTTAAGATTTTACCAAAAATATACTTTTTTGTCAACGCTTACATGCACAAATTACGTAAAATCCTTTATTCTTGATAACAATTTTTGCATCATATACCTCTTTTATTTTCAAAAACACTGTTTTTGCTCCCTGATCTTTATGAATGACAAACCATAGTTGTCCATTGTCTTTCAAGTATTCTTTTGCACCTAATAAAATACTATATAAAATTGTATTTCCAACTCGAATAGGTGGATTCGTAACAATATAGTCATATTTTTTCGTAATATTTTGATAAATATTGCTTTCAAATATATGAACTTGTACTCCGTTTTTCAGCGCATTTCTAGAAGCTAATCCAAGACTTCGTTTGTTAATATCAATCATATCTACTGTCACTGAATATTTTTTTTGAATAAAAATTCCAATCGGACCATAGCCACAACCAAAATCCAACACTTCTCCTTTTAATTGTGGCAAATTTTCAAGCAACGTTCTCGTTCCAAAGTCTAATCCTTTTTTTGAAAAAACACCATGATCCGTTAAAAATACAAATGGAATATTTTGAATCATTACATGATGTTCTTTTTCTTCTGTTTTGATTGTTTCATCATTTGAAAAATAATAAGACATAGTAACTCCTTTATATACGGTTTTAGCCCATACCAAACAGTATAGGCTAAAAACAGTTTATTTTTTTATTATTTTAATTCAATAGTAGCGCCTGCTTCTTCAAATTTTGCTTTTAATTCATTTGCTTCATCTGAAGTAGCTTTTTCTTTTACAACTCCACCATTATCTGCTAATTCTTTTGCTTCTTTTAATCCCAATCCAGTAATATCACGAACTAGTTTAATAACTGCAATTTTATTAGCACCTGCACTAGCTAGAACTACATCTACTGCACTTGGACCTTCCTCAGCAGCAGCACCAGCTGGAGCAGCAGCTACTGCAACTGCACTTGGGTCTACACCAAATTCTTCTTTCATTAAATCTACTACTTCTTTAATTTCTAAAAGTGTCATTTCTTTTAGTGAATCAATAATTTCTTTTGCGCTTAATTTTGCCATTTTATTTCCTCCTTTTAAATTATTTTTCTTCTAAATTTTTACTATGTAAATCTAAGCAAATAGAGAAATCTCTTGGAATACCAAGTAATCCGCTTGCAAACATAGTAAGTAATCCTTCTCTTGATGGGATTGCTGCAAGTTTATTCAACATTGCTTCGTCTGCAATTTCTCCATCCACGATTCCAATTTTTAATACCAAAGCTGGATGTTCTTTTGCATAGTCACTAAGTATTTTAATTGGAGCTACTGCATCTGTTCCGAAAGCCATTGCTTTTGGTCCAATAAGTTCTTCGTCCAATGCTTTGATATCAAGAGCATCTAGTGCTCTTCGTGCTAATGTGTTTTTATAGATTTTAAAATCTGATCCCGATTCTCTAAGTTTTCTTCTTAGTTCATTTGTCTCAGTTACAGTAAGTCCATGATATTCAAAAAATACAACACTAGACGATTCTTTCACACGATTACTAATCTCATTTACAATTTCTTGTTTTTGATCCAAGATTTTTTGATTTGCCATATTACACCTCCTCATATTACATAAAAAAGAGCCACATGACCGTTAGACTCTTTTAAGATCTTCTAGAAATCTTCCTCGGTAGGAAAATTTTAAGCTTACTGCTCCTACTGTCTACGGTAATGATTCTTTTTGGAATGACTATAGTATAACATAGTTAATACTAAAAGTCAAAGCTATTAATATCTATTTTTACTCCAGGTCCCATTGTTGATGAAACTGAAATATTTTTAACATAAGTCCCTTTTACAACAGATGGTTTGGTTTTTACAATTAGTGATACAAAAGCTGTTAAGTTTTCAATTAATTTTTGATCTTCAAAAGAAGTTTTTCCAATTAACACATGAACATTTCCATAACTGTCTGTACGATATTCCACGCGTCCTTTTTTAACATCTTCTACAGCTTTTACTACGTCCATAGTAACAGTTCCTGTTTTAGGATTTGGCATTAATCCTTTTGGTCCCAAAACACGCCCTAATTTTCCTAATGCTGGCATCATATCTGGAGTTGCAATCATAGTATCAAAATCGAACCAATTTTCTTTTTCGATTTTTTCTAACATATCTAGATCTCCTACATAATCTGCTCCTGCTTTTTTAGCAAGTGTTGCTTGTTCTCCTTTTGCAATCACTAATACTTTTTTTGTTTTTCCTGTTCCATTTGGTAAAACGGTTGCTCCTCTTAATTGTTGATCTGCTTTTTTAGGATCTAAGTTAAGACGAAGTGCTAGTTCAACGGAACTATCAAATTTTGTTACAGCTGTTTCTTTCACTAATTTGATTGCTTCTTCTTTTGTATAAAGTTTGTTCTTTTCTACTTTTTTAGCAGCTTCTACATACTTTTTTCCTTTTTTCATTTTTTTACCTCCTTATGTGGTTATGCGGATGTTTTCCTCCCACATAGGTATTCCCTATGTATTATTTTACTAAAACGCCCATGTTGATGGCAGTACCTTCAACAATTTTGATGGCTTCTTCTATTGAATAGCAATTTAAATCTGGTAATTTAATTTCAGCAATTTCCTTGATTTGTTCTTTTGTTAATGTTGCAACAGCTTCTTTAGAACCCTTTGCAGATCCTGATTTAATCTTCGCATATTTCTTAACTAAGAAAGCTGCTGGTGGAGTTTTAATTACAAAGTCAAATGTTCTATCATCATAAATAGAAATTTCTACTGGTAATACATCTCCCATTTTATCTCTTGTTGCATCATTATATTTTGTACAAAATTCTTGTAAGTTAATTCCGGCTGGTCCTAATACAGTTCCTACTGGTGGAGCTGGTGTTGCTTTTCCTGCTGGAATTTGTAATTTTACAACTTTCGCTACATTCTTTTTTGCCACGAAAAACACCTCCTATATTTTTTTCGCGAGTGGTTTTAATGATATCCGCATGTAATCTCCCACTTGTTTTATCTATATGAATGAAATCAATATAGCCATTTCATAATAACACATTTTAAATCTTTTGTAAACTATGCTTTTTCAATTTCTGATAGTTCTAATTCGACAATTGTTTCCTGTCCAAATAAATCGAGTGTTATTTCTAGTTTTCCTGTTTCCATTTCCACTGTTTTTATTTTTCCATACATATTCGCAAATGGGCCAGCTATGACTTTAACACTATCTCCAATATTAAGTTCGTTACCAATTTCTAAACGGCTCATTCCCATTGTTCCTAAAATACGGTCTACTTCTGCTGGAGTAAGTGGGAATGGTTTGGCACCTTTTCCAGATGATCCAATAAATCCAGTTACCCCTGGAGTATTTCTAACAATAAACCAAGCTTCATCAGTCATAATCATTTCTACTAAAATATAACCAGGAAACATTTTCTTTTTCTTTTCTTTTTGAACACCGTCTTTCATCTCAATTTCGGTTTGTTCTGGAACGATTACACGAAAAATATAATCTTCTAATCCCATTGAATTTGCACGCATCTCTAATTTTTCTTTTACTTTATTCTCATGTCCAGAATAAGTATTAACAACATACCATTCTTTTTGCATTATCCTAATAACGTCCTTATACTAGCAAATACAAAATCAGTTAATCCGAAAAATATTCCAAATACAAGAATAAATGAGATGGTTGCAATAGAATATGTTAGCATTTCTTTTTTGTTAGGCCATCTAACTTTGCCCATTTCTTTTTTGACACCAATGAAAAATCTAGCTATTTTTTTCATATATTCACCTACTTTTTATCATATGTTTTTCCTCATTAAAAAAACACTTCTTTGTGTCTGAATTCATCATATCACAAGAAATGTTTGTTTGTCAATTGTTTTTTAGTGAATTTTATTGTCGGAAAGAAACATCTTTTGCGTTCCATTTATTAAATTTAGAACTTAACAATAATCGTTTTGCCCTATTTTGTTTTCTAACATCACTAACTGGTATATTTCGAATATTAGCAAGTGCGATTTGAAAATATCTTACCGCAGTTTTATCATCAATGTCAGGATGAACTGCTTTAATTCTAGCAAATAGAGCTTTTGCTAAATCAAAATCACATAATATTTCTGTATCAGTTCCAATAGAATATTCATATTCCTAACATAAATTCATACATAATTAAATGTTCTAATCCACACAGTTGGAATCAATCATAATATTTTTCTTCCTCATCCAATACTCTTTGATCTAGACCACATTTAATGCAGCCACAACTATGATAAGAACGATCCTCCCAACTATCATATTCTTCAAAAATGCGAACCCAAATGTGATCACAATCAGAATATTCATCCAATTTCATTTCTCGATATAGACTTTTTTATTGCTTTTGAAGTTCTGCTTCTCTTTCACATAAATCTAAATAAATTTGTACAATATCATCCTGTTTCAAAGATCGAAGCCGATCCATTACTCTTTCCCTTTCAGATACTGCCTTTTCATATTGTGTTTTAAAACTGTCCATAATACCTCCTTGACAAACATTATACTAAAATTTTTTATATTTGTAAAAGGAAATAAAATATTACATTCTTTATAATATTTTCCATTTGAAGTTATTCGCCCATAGAATTTAACGATGAAAACTAAACTCTTCTTCCCTATTACTACTTTATTAATACCATAATTTGCTTCCCCTCTTATTCATAAACCAACCAAAAAAATACCTCTCTGTCAAGTTACAAAAAATATGTCGTTTAATGGTTTTCATATTTTACAAAATAAGTTATAATATATTATGGTGATAGTTATGGATAAAAATGATAAATTACAAGAAAAACTAGATTTATTAAGTGCATTAAAAGAAGATGAAGAAAAAAACAAAAAGAAAAAAAAGGATAAGTTTGATTTAGATCCGAAAAAAGAAGCTGTTTTAGAAGAAATCAAAAAAGTAAAAGATGCAACCCCAAAACAAAAAAATATACTTCTAATTATCCTATCTTTTCTCGCACTAGTAATCAGTATTAGTTATTTCCTTTATAATATAACAAAAGCAAAAAATAATATAAATCAACCTTACTTAATAGCAAATAGTGGTTGTCTTATTATACTGAGTATATTACTAGTAATTACTGGATTCGTAAAAAAGAAAAAAGGAATTTCAATTTTCAATAAGCTAAATATACTAGCACTTACCTCTTATGTTATATTTCAATTCTTGGTCACAACTGAGACAATCAAATTTCCAACACTAAAAACAGTTGGGGACTTAAGCAATATGAGCATCAATGAAGTAATCAAATGGGCCAGTAGTAACCATGTCAAACTAGAACAAACTTATGAATATAGCGAATCTATTGATTCAAACTACGTCATTAGTCAAGACATCCCAGCTGATACATTACTTAAAAAAGTCGAAAAAATTGAAGTAATTGTTTCAAATGGACCAAACTATGAATTAACGGTAAATATTCCAAATATGGTTGGTTGGAAAGTAGACGATGTAGTCAAAAAAATAAAAGAAGAAAAACTAAGTAATACAAAAATTGAATTCAACTTTAATGAAGCAATCGAAAAAGACATTCTTTATGAACAAAGTAAATCTGGGGAAATGAAAAGAAACGATGAGTTTATATTAAAATTTTCTTTAGGAAGTGAAGCTGATTTAAAACCAGTAGAACTAATTGACCTAATCAAAAAAGAAGAATTTGATGCAACTTTATGGTTAAAAAGAAATGGAATCCAATATGAAATTAGTTATGAATTCCATAACAACATTGAAAAAGGAAAAGTCATTTCTACTACTCCAGCCAAAGGTACTACAATCGATCAAAAAACAATGAAAGTAAAATTAGTGATATCAAAAGGACCAAAAATTATTGCTCCTGACTTAACTAAAATGTCCTTAGAAGAAATCAGTGAATGGGCAACAAAAAACAAACTAGTATTAAATTACACAAGTGAATACAATGACAAAATTAAAGCTGGTGATATTATTAGAGTCAGTGTAAAAAAAGGAGATCCATTAGAAGAAAACATGAAAATTGAAGTAGTTACTTCAAAAGGAACTCTAAAAATGATATCTATTTCTGATGGTGATATCACAGCTCTTCGTAATTTTGCCACAGAAAACAATTTGACACTAACAGAAACAGAAGAATTCCATAATTCTATTGAAAAAGGAAAATTCATCAGTATCTCTAAAAAAACTGGTGACACTATAAATTCCACTGAAGAAATTAAAGTCATTATTTCGTTAGGAAAATCTGTAGAACTTCCAAACTTTATTGGAATGAATGTGAATAATGCAAAAAATACGTGTAAAAATATAGGAATTACCTGTCAAATGTCTTATGTATATAGTTCAAAAACAAAAGGAACTATATTTAATCAAAGCATGACAGCTGGATCAAAAGTGATTGGAAATACCCATATTGTACTAACTGTTAGTAACGGTCCAAAACCAAGTTCAAGCTCTGGTAATTCTAACAATAATTACAATGGTGGTTCAACAAATAATAATACTGGAAATAATAATAACAACAATAGCAACAATAATACAAATACAGGAAACCAAACCCCTCCAACACAAACCTGTGTAAATTATACATTACGCCTAGGTGCAGGAGGAAATGTTCAACAAACACAATCTATTATTAAACAACTAAATCCAAATGGAAAATTTAGTTTCAAATCAGTAAATCCAGGATATGGAACCAATGGTTCACTAAGAAATGATATGCTATCTACTTATCAAGGAACAACACACACTTCTTGTGAAACTATTACTATTTATATTATTGATCGATCATTATAAGAACACAATAAAGTGTTCTTTTTTGCAGTCTATACAAAAAAGAGAAATGAATTAAATTCATATTCCCTTTAACAAAATCAATTTTTATCCAAGCATTACCACCCGGAACGAGAAACCGTTAGCAGCACCCCCATTGGTAGAGCCGAAGTAGAACACTCCTGCACTCGTTGCACTGCCATCGACACCACCCCGAAGGAACCATAGATCACGCGAATAGACAAATTCAGCGGCATCAGAATACCATCCGCTCGTCTCACTTAGCGCATGTCCGTAACATATTCCGTTATTACATGCTGTGACTGATGTCGTAGTTGTATAATTATCGTAATATTTATTTGCTGGTAAACTACTAAATCCTGCATTCCCTATTGTACTGTTATACACTCCCATTACATATTCATATGCTCCTCCACTCATGTCATATACTCCATATATTGTTCCTGACGTACTTGCCCCTATTCCTCCTGTGCTTTTCTCGTATGTATATATACATGATGAACTACTTCCTGTACTTGGCGCTCCTGCACTACACCCTGTTGTATATCCACTATTATTATTTATATATACTTCCTTATTTACTCCACTATAACTACTATTTCCATATTTTCCATATTTACTTTGTGATAGATATGCTACTGCTCCCCATTCACTATTCTTCATCATATGTGCATCTGCTGACGTGCTTATTCCATATGAGTTTCCACTTGCACTAAACTTCTGCGCTGTTGCAAACTGTGTACTTACATTCTGGTTTCTTAGTGAACTTAGGTTTGGCTTTATTGTTGGGGTTGCTGCACTTCCTGTTGTTTCAAACTTTCCTACCCATATCCCTGCTAACTGTGTACTTCCAAATGTAAATGCTGGATGAATTTTATAGTTACTACTTGGGCTTGTTTTTGACGTTGCTATAAAATTGATATTTATCTGTCCTGGTTGGGCTGCTGT
>CAJTLA010000033.1 GCA_910576985.1 uncultured Bacilli bacterium | reverse complement strand
ATTAAGAAAAAAAGGCAAAGAGGGACAGGGAAACGACGGACGATGAAGGACGTCGTTTTCGGGCTCACTTCGGTAACTATATGGATACAAAAATGATATTTTATAATTATATTACTTTTTTTATTAACGCTATTTATTCTTTTATTTTCGTATTTCCTATAATTTTTATTATTCTAAATTGATATATATTTTTTATAAATTGAAAAAAAATTCTATAAATCTTAATAATTCATTTTTCATTCCTCAATAAATATGTTATAATGGATAGGACACTAAACGATTGGAGGAACAGTAATGACTTTTGATGGAATTGTAATATTATTAAGAAAATTATTAGATGTATTATTAGTTTGGTGGCTATTATATTACATTTTAAAAAACTTACGAAAAAACGTAAAAATGGTTTTATTATTTAAAGGAATTTTGATTCTTTTGGTATTAAAAATTATCAGTGATTTCTTAAATTTGGTAACAATTAATTATTTATTGGATTATGTGATTATGTGGGGACCACTTGCTTTAATTATCATTTTTCAACCAGAAATACGAAATGTATTAGAACAACTTGGAAGAAGCCAATTATTAGGTCGACATAAAGTTTTAACAGTAGACGAAAGAGAAAAAGTAGTCTATGAAATTGTACAAGCATTAGATTACTGTAAAAAAGCAAGAATTGGAGTTTTAATTACCATAGAACGTGATCATAGTTTGAATGATTACATTGAAAAATCAAAAAAAATCTATGCAGATATTTCTAGTGATTTATTGATCTCTATTTTCTTTCCAAATAATCCATTGCATGATGGTGGAGTCATTATTCAAGGTGATAAAGTTACTAGTGCAGGAGCGGTTTTTCCAACCAGTGACAATTTAAAAATTAGTAAACGTTTAGGAACCAGACACCGTGCTGCTTTGGGGATATCAGAAGAAACTGATTGTATTTCTTTGATTGCCTCAGAAGAAACTGGAAGATTATCTATTGCTTTAGGTGGAGAACTTCATTATAATTTGACATTGGATGAAGTGAAACTTATGTTATTAGAAGAACTTAGACCAAAAAAAGTAACTGTAGAAGAGGAGGAGACGATGGATGAAGAAGATAATCAAGACATTGAATAATTTTTTCTATGGGATTTGGAACTTTATTGATCGTAAACTCATTGTTCCAATTACTAAATTGATTTTAAAAATGACAGGGAATGTGAATCACTCTGGTAAAAAATTTGAGAACTGGTTATCTAGACCTACTACATTATTATTTATTTCTCTTTTTTTAGCTATCGTAATTTTTGTGGTAGTAGATCAAAAAATATTAATGCTTTCTGAAAGTTCAGCAGAGGTGTTAACCAAACAACCAGTTACTGCGAAATATAATGAAGAAGCTTATGTAATAGAAGGACTTCCAGAAACTGTTGACATTACATTAATTGGATCTAAAACAGACTTGTTTATTGCAAAACAGTCTCCTTCATATGATGTCAATGTAGATTTAACTGGATTAAAACCTGGAACGCACAAAGTGAATATCAAATATAATCAATCTGCTTCTACTACACTACAGTATAAAGTCAATCCATCTACAGTTACGATTTATATTTATCCAAAAATATCGAAAACAAGAACATTATCTGTTGATGTATTGAATAAAGACAAATTAGATTCTAAATTGGTTGTAAAAAATACGAGTGTTGTAGATGATAAAGTGATCGTTAAGGGGGCAGAACATCAATTAGAAAAAGTAGCTACTGTAAAAGCACTTGCTGATGTGAAAAATATTATCAAACAAGAAACTGGAATTACTACATTAAAAGATGTTCCTTTAAAAGCTTATGATGAAGAAGGAAATATCATCGATGTAGAAGTTGTTCCATCTAAAGTAGATGTGGATCTTGAAATCGCGTCTCCTATGAAAGAACTTCCAATTCGTATTATTCCAAAAGGTGATGTTGCCTTTGGAAAAGCAATTAGTACTATTGATAGTAGTGAAACTACGGTTACGGTTTATGGTGATGACGAAGCAATTGGAGATTTAAAATATATTCCTGTAGAAGTTGATGTCACAGATTTAAAGGAAGACCGTCAATATAAGCTTGGAATTAAAAAACCAGTTGGAATTACTTCTATGAATGTAAACAATTTAACTGTAACTATTAAACTAGATGATTCATCTGATAAAGACGTCAATGATGTCAAAATAGAATATCGTAATTTAGGAGAAGGTTATACTGTTCAAGGACTTAGTGAAAGTGATATTAAAGTAAGTGTTAATATCAAAGGTGTGAAAACAGTGCTGGATAGTATTAAACCTGAAGACATTACAGCTTATTTAGATTTGAAAGGTTACACAGAAGGAACACATGAAGTAGAAGTTCATGTGGAAGGAACAGATGCACGTGTTGGATATACAGCGAAAACAAAAAAAGTAAAAATTCAAATTGAAAAAGCAAAATAAAAGGACTTAAAAAATCCTTTTATTTTTGTTCTATATGAGAAAATAGAATACCGATGTTGATTAGTCCACAAATTCCAACTAATCCATAAACGATTCTGGTAAGCATTGTCATATCTCCAAAAAGAGTTGCTACTAGATCTAAATCTAAAATTCCAACAAGACCCCAGTTAATAGCTCCAATAATTGTAAATACTAAAGCTATTTTTTGAATTGTTTCCATATCTGTTCTCCTTTCTCTATTTATTCTTATTATTTCCAAAAAAAAATAAAATATTCATTCATAAATGGAATTTTTTTTCCATACAATGAAGTGTAATGATGAGGTGAAAAAATGAAGAAAAAAATACTACTTTGTACAATCATTGTAAGTTGTTTTATGTTGACAGGATGTTTTAAAAAAGGAGAAAAAGAAATTGTAAAAGATTTTGCAAAAAAAGTAGAAAATAATAAAGGTTATCATTTAACAGGAGATTTGGAAATTGTCAATAATGAAGAAACGTATCGCTATACTGTTGATGTATCAAGTTCCAACAATGAAAAAATTCGTGTTAGCTTAAAAAATAAAACGAATAATCATGAGCAAATTATTTTGAGAAACGATGAAGGTGTATATGTTTAGACGACCAAAGGGTTAACTTTTTTCAAGTAGTGGAGCGAAGCCTTTTAATACAGAGTTTCTATGAAAAACATAGAAATTTTTTTTATGTTTTTTTATTGGTTAATAGTTAGTATATTATAAAAAAATTTTAAAAATTTTCTCAAAATCCATTTAAAAGTAAATTTTTATCGTAGTTCTTAATTAATAAAATAAAAAATTTAAATTCCTACTACTCGGAATACGAACTAATGTTTTTTATTTTATAAAATTAAGGAGAGTGATAATGTGTCAAGGAAGAAAGCAAAGATGAGTAGGATAGATGTAAATTATAAGTTTCCAAGTTTTGAGGAAGCTCACAAAGAAGCAAAGGGAATAAAAAAGATGATTAAAAATATTTGTCGTTCAGAAAAAGGAAAGTGTGAAGCCATCATTGGTATTAGTAATATTATAGGAAGAGTAGTTACTGATTATTATCGTGAGAGAACAGGAAAAGTAGGGAGGCCTCCAGTTAAAATAGAAGTTTTAACAGATGAAGAGAAAATAAGGGAAGTAAATTTTGGAAAATTAGGTGAGAGTGGAGAACTAGGAAATGTATATGTAGGATATCATCTTCATATTTTAATGATTACTTATCCAGGAGAAACTTTAAGAAAAGAAATTAGAAAACTGATAAATAAGAGATTGAAAAGACTACCTAAATTATATACACAGGATTTGGATCCCAACTATATAAGAGAAGTATTAAGGACAAAAAAAGTATATGAAGAAGATGAAAAAATGCGGGAAGAAATGGAACTATTGAAGAGAGAAGTAGAAGAAAAAGAAGATATAGAAGAAAATGAGAAAAAAGTCTACGGGAAAAATTGTGATATTCGTTATGCTGAGTATATTTTTAAGCAGTCGGAAAAAGTAGTATTTGTTAATGAGAACTATAGTGATTATGAAGAAGATTATTCTTCTTATTTTGAGGGGGATTTTTTAGATAGTATTCATTATCCTTGTAGTTTAGAAAACTTATATAATGAACGCTTAAGGCTTAACACTTTATATCATTATGAGGAACTTACACGTAAGGAAAAGGAAAGAGCAGAACGATATTATAATGAGATGATTAATCACTATAAGCAATACTGCAAAGCCTATACGGATAAATGGTTAAAGGAGTTTATTAAGAGTAAATATAATTAGAAGCACAAAATTATAGGCTTAGAAATTCCTTTTATTCGTTATTTTATAAGGGATTAGAAGAGTAAGAATATATAAAAATTACTACTATATAATATACTCTATTTATAGAGTAAAAATATTAATATAAATATCTTTATCATTAAATTTTATATTTTCTTTTCTTCTATTATAAAATATAAATATATAGTATTATTATTTTTAAAGAATTTTACTACATATTTATATAAATAATAAAATAAATTTCTATAATTCTTTAAAAATAATACCCCTCTTTCTTTTATTATATATTTAAATGAATAGGGAAAAGGAAAAAAGAGGATGAAAAGTTTATATGAAGTTGTTAATAACTTAGAAAAGTTTACAAATGAATTAAAAGAAGAACTAGTTATCAAAAGGAACTCTCCTAGTGTAGAAAATATTTTATTAACATATGATAATGGGGGTATCAATTTTCCTCTATTAGAAATATTATCGTTTAATTTTTATGAGTTTGATGATGATATAGGATATCTCTGTGTAGATATTGAAAATATAAGTTTAGGTGGTTTTTCTATTGATTATTTGTGTAAGGAAAATAATGTAAATAGAGTGTCCGTATATTTTGATGATGATACACGAGATATCTATAATATAGATTGGTGTTCTAATTTTGAAAAACTTGAGGATAATATTTATTTAATTTTATTTAAAGGTAAAAAAGAAGTATCAGAGGATTAGTTCCTTAGATACTTTTTGTTAAAAAATCGTTTAAAAATAGTTATTATGAGATTATTGCGCGTTTACTTAATGTATAACGCGTTTTTTAATGTATATCAATATTTTATATTGATTCACTATAAATCTTGTAAATTTCGCGTGTTATTAGAGAATTAACAGCGGGTATATTTATTCTTCTAAATCTTTGAATAATTCAGTAATAGGGATCCCTAGTACTTGAGAAAACTTATAAGCGGTACCCATACTTGCGGTTTGATGAACTTTCTTACTCTCTAAGTTTTTAATAAAACCTATGTTGTATGTACTTTTATCTGCTAGTTGTTCTTGGGTTAAGCCTTTTAGTTTTCTTTGTTTTTTAAGATTTTGTCCGAATATATAGTAAATATAATTTTCATCTTTTGTATTCGTACGCATCACCACTATAATTATCTCAATTTTTATTGTTAAAAAAGGCCGTCTATTCGTTGACTTTTTAAAATGATTAGTATATACTGGAGTTAATAGAAGTGGTTGCTTCTGTGTAATAGTAATATTCTTTAAGAATAATTATTATGGATAAAATTTTTTAAGATGAAAGGTTGGTAAAAATATGAAGAAAATTTTATTATTTGGATTAATAGTATTTAGTTTTATGTTTATTAATACTAGTAGTGTTGTTAATGCGGAGAGTAAGCCTTATTGGGAAAGGTATTTTGATGAAAAGTATCCTAATGGACTACATTCTACAGATAATCACGATTGTGAGGGGTGTAGTGGTGGAAACAGTCAATGGAAAGATATAGAGAGAACTTTTAGATTAGAAGAAGTAGGTGGTTCTGGGAATAGTACTCCTTATCTTGAAGCTATATATTTTACAGAAAACACTATATTTAATAATGTAGAAGAGGTTAGTGTAAAAAGTAGTGATGAAAGTATTATGACTGCTGAAGTAAAACCATATGATTTTAGTAAAGAAAAAGAGAATTTTAATAAGTATGTTGAAGAATACAATAAAAGAAGTTTAGAAGAATTTAATAAATGGATTGGTGGAGATTATAGTAGTAAGCCTACTTGGTGGGAATTCCATAATTTAGAAAAAGAAGAAACTTGGTGGGAATTTTATGGTTTTGATACTGAGCCGGTTAACGCTGTTCAAGTAATTACTCACGCTAAGGATTTAGGTAATGTAACTTTAACAGTAAGTGCGAAAAATAAAAGTGATATTCATATTAATTGGAAAATGAGAATAGTTGATTATCTAAAACAAGAGGGAGCACTTCAAATTTTAAATAATCTTGAACGTTATAAAGACGTTATTCCAGGGAGTACAGGAGATTTTCTTTCAAATGGTGAAGACTATACTTTTTCAGTAAAATTAGATAAAAATGAAGATATTTCTGCGTTAATTAATTCTTTAAAAGGAAAAGATATTAAAGTATTAATTAATGGTTATGTATTAAATGGTAAGGATATTACTTCAAATGTTAATAAAGGATTTACTTATGATTATAGTATATCTATGGATACTTCTATCAATAAAGATAAAATCAATAGTTTAGTGGAGTTAAAAGACGCTATTTATGTTGATTTTGTATATCATGGTGTACTACCTACTCCATATAATTTATCTATCGACGTTGGATATTATATGAGAAGCCAATATAATAAAAATGAAGAAGAAGTAAAACAATATCTTAAGGATAAAAAATTTACTTTACTATACTACAACCAAGATACTAATAGAATGGAAGTAGTAAAAGAAAATTTAGTTGTAAATGAAAATGGAAAATTGAATATTACTTTTGACCACTTCTCATCTTATGTTTTGGTTCCTAGTGATGATTATAAAATGGTGAATACTTCTAATAATGTAACCTCTAATAATGCTCAAACTTCTTCTATGGATATTGTATTATATTCTGTATTAGCGGTAAGTTCTTTAGTAGGAATAGTTTATATAATAGTTAGTAAGAAGAGAAGAAAAATAGCGTAAGTGCTATTTCTTTCTGTTTAAAGTGATGAAAAAGCGAAGATTAAAAATAAAAAATATTCTACTTATTTTATTTATAGTAGTGTTTCTATTTTCTACTACTAAAATTGTATTATTTTTATTAGATTTACAGAATAATAAAAATGAAATAAAAGAATTGATAAAAGACGTTACGGATATAGAGATAGAAGAAGATAAAGAAGTTTTAAATATTGATTTTGATAAATTGTCATCTATAAATAGTGATATTGTTGGGTGGATCCATTTTAATCAAGATAAGATAAATAATCCTATAGTCCACACAAGCGACAATTCTTATTATTTAAATCATTCGTTTGAAAAGAAGAGTAATCAAGCGGGAACTATATTTATGGATTATCGGAATACTTCTTTTGATGATAAAAATGTTGTGTTATTTGGGCACTCTATGTTAGATGACACTATGTTTGGGTCGCTACAAGATTTATTTAAAAAAGATTTTTTTGATAAGAAAGAAAATCATTATATAGATATATATAATAAGGAAAGAAAATTTACTTATGAAATATTTAGTTATTATGTTATTGAAAAAGAAGAGTATTATATAACGCCCTCTTTTAGTAATGATAATGATTATAAAAAATTTATTGATACTATTGTTAAAAGAAGTTATAAAAATTTTAATATAGAGATTTCTACAAATGATTATATACTTACGCTTTCTACTTGTTCAGGGACTGGTGGAACTTCTAAAAGAAAAGTAGTTCATGCTAAGAGGATAATGGATGAAAGTAATTAATTGAGATGATTATAAGGAACACGAAATAGAAAAGTGTTCTTTTTAATTGTAGAAGCGGGACTTTTAAATTAGTAAATATTAAAATAATTTCATAAAGGAGAATGATAAGAATGAAAATAAGCCCAGTTATGAGATTAAAAAATAATTTGCTTGCTGATAAAGATTATATAAAATTTAAAGAAATATATAATAGAAAGAAAATCGTTGATAAAAAATTATTAATAAAATTAGTTGATTCCCACTTTGATTTGTATTGTATATTTTTGAAGATGAATATTTTTATCTTTGGTTATAATACTGATTATTTGAATAGAGAGTTACAAGATTTTCTTCATTATAAAGGAAAAAAACTTCGTATTGATGATTTAGATATTATATTTCGATTGTACTATAAAAATTTTTCTATGTATCGCCATTCTATAAAGAAAATAATTACTTATAAATTAAGACCCAATGAGGAACTAGAAATACTAAAAAGAATTTTAAATCGTCCTTTTAAAAAAGAGTTATCTGTATTTTTTGAATATAAAGTAACTTTAAATAAATAATTGATTTAATAAAAGAATACCAAAAAGAAAAAATTGGTATTTTTTTTTAATTTTTTTAGAAAAATCAGCGTTCTAGTGAAACTTTTTCGTATTACATATTAAATTAAATATTTTATCCCACCAAAAGTGCGCGCATTTTTGGGACCTTGGGGGGGAATTACGCCCAGGAATAGGATTATTTAATTTTGGAAGAAAGGAAAAGTGATTTTTATGAGTGTTTAGAAAAATTAGTCCACTGGTAAAAAAATATAAAAAAGAAAGGGTGATAAAAAATGTTTAATATTAGTGGATTTATAAATGAAAAAAGATATAAAGAGGTGTTAGTTTGGAATAAAGAAACTTTAGGTGGTAAGCCTAGAGCGGTGCTTGCAGGGGAAGCTTTAAATAGTTTTAGCATTAAGAACGCTAGAACTTATAGAGCGCCAGAAGATGAAGAAAAGGAAGAGAGTATGAAGATTTATTGTTGTGATAGTATATCGCTACAATTTAATAAATCGGATAATAAGTTCCTTGATATGTTGAGGGAGCCTGATTTTAATATTTTTGAAATTGGCTTCGTATATTCTAGTGGATTTGTAGCGAGATATCGTATTCCATTAGGAGTTCTAAAAAAGAAGTGGAAAGAGTGTACAGAGGTTTTAGAAGATGAAGACTTTGCACAGGTTGTTATTAAGAATATAAAAAAATCTGTTTAAATAAGTAGAGAAAAAGGGGGTTCCTAATTACGACAAAAGTAGTAATCAAGTTAGGGTTTAGTTCGGCATAGATTTAGATAGGTGAAAAGAAATGAAAATTGAAAATCATTTTGATGAAAGCGGTAAAACCTTTCAAGAAATTATAGAACAATTTTTAATATTTTATTATAATGACACCGTGATAAAACAGGGGTAAATATATTATAATATTAAGTGTATTGAAATGGTTTTACTACCACTTTAAAGGAGGTAATTGGTAAATGGGTAGTGAAATATACAGAGTAGGTATTTATTTAAGGTTATCTCGTGAGGACGCTATCAAGGAAAAAAATAAAGAAAAAGTAAATAAAGATGAAAGTGGTAGTATATCCAATCAAAGGGATATCATATGTAAATATATAAGAGATAATAATTTATTGTTGGTTGATGAGTATATAGATGATGGATTTACAGGTACTAATTTTGACCGTGAGGGTTGGAATCGATTAATCTCTGATATTGAGAATAAGCGTATTAATATGGTTATCACGAAAGATTTATCTAGGTTTGGAAGAAATGAAGGACAACAACTAAGATATTTAGATTATTTTTATGAAAATAATATACGCTATGTTGCTATACTTGATAATGTAGATACTTTCGATGAATATAATACTTCTAATGAAATGATACCGATACAGTGTTTCTTTAATGAAAAGCACGTAAGAGATACTTCAAAGAAAATGAAAGCAAGTGTATATAATAGAAGAAGTCAAGGAAATTTTCTAGGTAAAACAGCACCATATGGATATATCAAGGATCCAGAAAATAAATATAAGTTATTAATCGATGAGAAAGCAGCAGAGGTTGTTAGAAGAATATTTGATTTATTTGTAAGTGGTAAAGGAATATCGGAGATTTCAAGAATATTAACTGATGAAAAGGTTCCTATACCTAGTGAATATAAAAATCTTAATGTAGGTAGGAAATCAACTGCATATGGGATATGGGATTTAAGAACTATTAGTGATATGCTACAGCTCCCTACCTATGTTGGAGATTTAACACAAGGTAGGTCTAAGAAGCCAAGTTATAAATCAAAAAGAAGAATACGTCCCAAAAAAGAGGATTGGATAATCTGTGAGGGAAAATGTCCTGCTATTATTGATAGAGAAACTTTTAATTTAGCCCAAGATATTTATAGTCGAAATAAAAATCAAGGGAAGAATTCACAAGATATATTATTAAAAGGTTTTGTTTATTGTAAAGAGTGTGGGCATACGATAGGTTTTAGATTACAGACAGTAACTACAAAGACCAAAGGAGAAGTTACGAGGTGTTATGGTAATTGTAATTACTGGGCGAAGCACAAGAGGTATGGTGTATGTACACCTCATAATTTAAAATATTTTGAATTAGAAGAGTTAATCCTTGGTGAAGTAAAGAAAATGTGTAAGAAATATTTAAAAACCAATGATTTAAAGAATGTTCTTGCAAGCAGTGATAAAACTAAGAAAGTATTACTTGATTTAGAAATGAAGTTAAAAAAATTAGAAGTTGAAGTGGAATTCAGTAGTAAGAAGAAAGAAGACTTATATAATGATAAATTAGAGGGTATCATCGATTTAGAAATGTATAAGCGTATGACTAATAGAATAACAGAGGAAACACTCGCAAAGAAAGACGAGATAAAAGAAATAAATACTAAGATATATAATATAAAGAATAATATAATAGATAATGATAAGAAGTATGATAAAGTAATCAAAGAATACTTATCTATGAAGAAGCCTAGTGTTCAGCTACTATCCAGTATTATAGATAAGATAGAGATAGATGAAGAGAAGAATATCGACATATATTATAAGTTCAAACCATTAGAAAATGGTTATTAAATTATATTAAAAAATTAAACCTTTGGTGGTGTTCGTACTAACACCATCATTAAACAAAAGTTTCAAATTTCAAAGCGAATGGCCATATAATAATTCACAGAGTTATTTATTAGAAACTATTTTACAAGATATTAAAAATGATAAAAAACGTACTTTTAAAGAAACAAAAAATGGATATGAATTTACTACTTCTGCAACTTATTCTAGTAATAAAGAATTGGTAAAACAAACGATAAAGATGGATAAAAAATTAAATGTCCAAGAAGTGGTTGTTCAAAACAAAGATGGCATTTCAAAGATCAAAATGAAATTTGATAAAGTTGATATGAAAGCAAGTTTTGAAAAAAAATATTTTGATTTAAATGAAAATATGCAGATGTCTTTTACACAAGAAGAAGTAAAAACAGTTAGTAAAATTGATGACATTATGTATCCAATGTATATTCCAGAAAATACAAAATTGACCAGTCAAGATACTGTATCTACAGATAATGGGCAAAGAATTATTTTAACATTTAGTGGAGAAAAACCATTTTTGATGGTAGAGGAAACAGCCCTTCTTAATAGTGCTCAAACAACTGTTCCTGTATATGGTGATCCCTTGTTTGTAGGAGATAGTATTGGAGCAATGACTGATTCTAGTATTACATGGATGAGCGATGGTGTTGAATACTATGTCGTTTCTGATAAATTAAATCGTGAAGAATTATTAAGTGTTGTGAATTCTGTGAGTGCGATGCCAATTGGAAAATAGAACATTTTGTTTCTATTTTTTTGCATTTGTGATATAATACGAGATAGGTGATAAAAATGGCAAATAAAAAACAAGAAACATCTACAAAAAATGAAACAAATACTTCTACAAAAAATACAACACAGAAAAAGAAAGCAGTTGCGAAAAAAACAGAAGTAAAAGCAAACACAAAGAAAGTAGAATCTAAAAAAACAATAAAAGAATCTGTTCCTCAAAAACAGGAAGAACAAAAACAGGTTTCTAAAAAGCAAACTGAAGTGAAAGTAAAAACAGAAAAAAAAGAACCAACACAAAAAGAAATTGCTTCTAAAGTAGCTTCAGAACCACCAGTTTCTTCTGATGAATTGATGAGATTAACCAAAATTGTTTTAATTGTAATTGTGATTGTTGTACTTTTTTATGGAATTACTGTATTAATGACAAAGTATAAAAAAGAAAAAACAGAAAATGAGGTTCCTAATACAACACCAGCAGTTATTCAATATGATGAAATTATGTTAGGTACTTTGTTTCGTCAACCACGTGATGAATATTATGTATTAATTCAAAAAGAAGAAGATCCGTACAATTCATTGTTTGAAAGTTACATTACTACTTATAGCTCAAAGGCAGAAGCTTTAAAAGTGTATACTGCGAATTTGGATAGTATTTTCAATTCTTATTATATAGGTGAAAAGTCCAACTTAAAGACAGATAACATTTCAGAATTTAAAGTATCTGATATTTCATTGGTGAAAGTAAAAGAAAAATCAGTTGTTGAATCTTATGAAGGTATGGAAGAAATTGAAAAAGCATTGAAAGAATTGATTAAATAGTTACCTTTTGGTAACTATTTTTGTCAAACAATGTGAAAAATAATGAAAAAAAATATATTCTTAGGACTTTTTTCTGATAATTATGATACACTATTAATAGTTAGACGATAGGAGGAAAAGCATGCCAAAACAGGAAAAAGAAGTAAATGAAAAAATCAAAACGGAAAAACAAAAAGAAACTAAAAAAGCTAAGAAAACAGTTTCTAATGAAACTACTTCAAAAAAATCTACTAGTTCTAAACCGGAAAAGGATTTAAAAATAAAAAAAGAAGTTGTTTCTGAATCGAAAGTGGAGAAAGAACTAAAAAAACAATTGTCCATAGAAGCAAAATCACACGAGAAACGTGATTCTTTGGAAAGTGATCCAATTTCATCTAAAAAGGAATTTAAAACATTAGAGGTAATTGTTTTAGTTCTTTTAACATGCTGTATTAGTCTTGTAGTTGGAGGAGCATTAGGAATTCGTTTTCATAATAAAAAAGGAATTCTTGGAAATGTTCAAGTTGCCGATTCAGAAATCCAACAATTTATTAAGGATTATAATTATTTGGTAGATAATTATTATGGTGATTTGAATAAAAAGGAGCTTTTAAATACTGCCTTTAAAAGTATGGTAGATTCTTTGGAAGATACTTATAGTGGATCATTGGATGGAGTTTCAAATAATTTTAATATTGAATTAGATGGAATTTATGAGGGGTTAGGCATAGAGATCATCAATGATGAAGATGACAATATCATTGTATATGATATTATTCCTAATTCTCCTGCTAGTAAAATTGACATTCAGAAGAAAGATCGATTGATCACCGTAAATGATGTCGCTGTTAGTGGGATGAAAACATCTGATTTTATTCATGAAGTTGTAAATAGTGCAGTAGATTTTACGATTGTCTTAGAACGAAATGGTGAACGTAAAACGGTTACACTCAAAAAAGAAAAAATTACACTACAATCTGTTATTTCTAAAACGATAGAGGAAGATGGTAAAAAAATTGGTTATTTAAAAATTGAAATTTTTGCTGCGAATACATATTCTCAATTCAAACAAGAACTTCAAAAATTAGAAAAATCAGGAATGGATTCTTTAATTATTGATGTAAGAGATAATAGTGGTGGACATTTAACAGTGGTGAAAGATATGATTAGTTTGTTTTTGGATTCTTCACATGTTATTTATCAAACGCAAACAAAAAGTAACAAAACCAAAGTATACTCTACTGGGAAAGAAACAAAGAAATATCCAATTGCAATTATTGGGAACTCTCTTAGTGCATCTGCTTCAGAAGTTTTGATTGGAGCTTTAACAGAAGAATATGATGCTATATTGGTAGGAAATCAAACATTTGGAAAAGGAACTGTTCAAGAACTTCATACTTTGTCTAGTGGAGATGAATACAAATTTACAACGAAAAAATGGTTGACTCCAAAGGGGAAATGGGTTCATAATGATGGAATTAAACCATCAGTGGAAGTTACATTGTCTAAAGATTATTATTCAGATCCATCTGATAAAAATGATAATCAGCTTCAAGCTGCTTTAGATTATTTAAAGAAAAGAAGATAGAAAGAGATATACTAGAATTTTGATTTTCAGTGTATTATCTTTCTTTTTTTTTGAAATCACGTTATAATGGAAGTAGGGAAGTGATAAAATGAATCGTTTTCACATAGGAGATAATTATCAAATTCAATGTTATAAACATAATGGAAAAGTTCATAGGGCATGGGGAGAAGCTGTTTTATTAGATGTACAAAAAGAATATTTGGTTTTTGGAAATCAAAAAACTCAAGTGACAGAAGCAGAAGGAAGCGTATGGAGAACGAAAGAACCTGCTATTATATATTTTTTTAAAAATCATTGGTTTAATATCATAGCTCAATTAAAAAAAGATGGAATTTATTATTACTGTAATATTGCTACTCCCTTTATTATTGAAGATGCAACGATTAAATATATTGATTATGATCTTGATCTTAGAATTTTTCCATCTGGAGAATATAAAGTGTTAGATCAAATGGAATATAAATATCATAAAAAGCTTATGCATTATTCGGATACCTTAGATTATGTGATTACGAATGCTTTAGAAGAATTAATTTCTATATATAAGAAAAGAGCATTAATGTTTGATAGTTCTAGAAATCAAAAATATTACGAAAAATATAAAAAAGTGAAAATGACTGAAAAATAGTCATTTTTTATAATTAAGTGCATAAGATAAAATTGTAAATGAAGTGAGAAACTAATATATCTTTTTCAAAAATGGAGTCAAAAAACGTATACAAAAAAGGAATTTAGTAGAAAAAAGCAAAAAAAGTAAAAAAAGTATTGACTAAAGGAATTTCATCTGTTATATTAATAGTGCTTTCGGGCAAAGTCGATACAAAATTAGAACAAAAAATGTCAAACAAAATAAAAAATAAAAAAAATTTAAAAAAGTGTTGACAAGTCCAAAAGTATTTGATATATTAGTAGTGCTTCTTGCAAAAGAAAGCAGAATGATCTTTGAAAACTGAGCAAAATGTCAATTCAAATTAGTTAGGACAAACAAAAAACTTTAAAAAAATAATTTTTTTGGAGAGTTTGATCCTGGCTCAGGATGAACGCTGGCGGCATGCCTAAGACATGCAAGTCGAACGAAGTGGTCCAATGAAAATGGAGTGCTTGCACAAAATTGGATTTGGGTTGCCACTTAGTGGCAGACGGGTGAGTAACGCGTGGGTAACCTACCTTAGAGACTGGGATAACGATTAGAAATGGTCGCTAATACCGGATGATACATAACTAGATAACTAGATATGTTAAAAGGAGCATTTGCT
>CAJTLA010000032.1 GCA_910576985.1 uncultured Bacilli bacterium | reverse complement strand
CTCTCTTCTTTCTGACTTGATAAAATAAAAAGAGAGAAGTTAGAAAAACAAACTTGGAAAGTCTATCAAGATATGTCTAAAGATCAAAAAATAATTGTAAGAGTTGATACTTAATTTGTTGATAAAGATTTACTAACAGTAGTTTGTTAAAATGTTAAAATACATTGCTTGAAGCAACGAACAATTTATAATAAACTTAATTTATTGAAAGGAGAAAGTTTGAAATGCTAAAAGATAATTTAAAAACTTTAAGAAAAAATAAAGGTTTTTCACAAGAAGAATTAAGTGTTAAATTGAATGTTGTTAGACAAACGATTTCAAAATGGGAGTCAGGGTTATCCGTCCCAGATGCAGAAATGCTCATATCGATGTCGGAAGTTTTTGAAACCTCAGTTAGTACAATATTAGGTGAAAATATCGAAGAAAAAGAAAAAAATGATATGAAAGTAATATCAGAAAAATTAGAAATTATAAATGAACAACTCTCTATACAACAAAAACAAAGAAGAAAAAGAACAATTAGTTTCTTAATAATTCTGGTTGCTTGTGTTATATTACTTTTCATATTATTGGCGGTATTAGGGAGTCCATATCAATCGTGGGATTACAGTAACACTGAATGGTCTATTATTGGAACACTATGGCATTCATTTGAGTGGGTATTTTTTAAAGTAGCACCAATAATAGTGATAGTAATTACTTTAATATTAAGCATATTTTTTATAAAACGAAATAAATAATAAATTATGAATGATAAAAAGAGATATAAAAATATGAATAAAAAAGAATTTAAGAAAAAATGTAAACAAGAAAAAACACAGAAAGTAGACCCTAATGAAGTAAACGTTGGAGAAATCATATTAGTAAAGCCAGGAGAGAAAATACCTTTAGATGGTATTGTAATTGAAGGAGAAGCAATGCTAAATGTGGTCGCACTTACAGGAGAATCGGTTCCTAAAAAAATTCCAATCAATGATGAAGTTTTGAGTGGCTGTATTAATAATGATGGAATATTAAAAATAAAAGTGAATAAAAAATTTGAAGAATCAACAGTGAGCAAGATTTTAGACTTAGTAGAAAATGCAAGTAATAGAAAATCAAAATCTGAACACTTTATTCACAAATTTGCCAAATATATACCCCAATCGTTGTAATAACAGCAACCCTAATCACAATACTTCCACCATTTATCATAAAAGATGCAACATTGAGTGATTGGCTATATAGAGGACTATCATTCCTAGTAGTTTCTTGCCCATGTACCTTAGTAATTTCTATTCCACTATCATTTTTTGGAGGAATTGGAGCAGCGTCTAAAAAGGCGTTTTAGTAAAAGGAGGTAATTATTTAGAATCACTTGCGAATACTGAAATCGTAGTATGTGATAAAACTGGCACACTAACAGAAGGAAAATTTAAAGTTCAGAAAATAAGCGCAATTGGATATTCAAATAAAGAATTATTAAAATATGCAGCAACCGCTGAAAGTTTTTCAAATCATCCAATTTCCCTATCCTTAAAGCAAGCAAACGACAAACAAAACAATGATCAACAAGTTACCAAAACAAAAGCAGTTGCAGGTCAGGGAGTAACAGCAACAATAGAAGGAAACATAATTTTAGTGGGAAACGAAAAACTAATAGAAGAGCATGAAATTCAAATTCAAAAAAGCCAAGAAATTGGAACAACTATTTATGTAGCTATCGATGGAACCTTTGCTGGATCAATATTAATTGCAGATAAAATAAAAGATGACGCTTATCAATCCATAAAACAATTGAAAAAAACAGAGTAAAAAAATCGTAATGCTAACAGGAGATCATGAAAATATTAGTAGAGAAATTGCAAAAACTCTGAATATAGATGAATATCATGCCGAATTATTACCACAAGACAAAGTTTTATTAGTAGAAAAATTAATGAAGGAAAAATTTTCAAAAGGAAAACTATTGTTTATAGGAGATGGAATTAACGACGCTACCGTTTTGGCACTATCTGATATCGGGGTAGCAATGGGCGGACTTGGAAGTGATGCAGCAATAGAAGCAGCAGATATTGTTATTATGACATACGAACCATCAAAACTTTCAAATTCTATTCAAATTTCTCAAAAAACAATGAAAATCGTAAAAGAAAATATTATTTTTGCTATTACAGTATTAGTATTAAGCACATTTGGGATTACTAGCATGTGGGCAGCCGTTTTTGCGGATGTAGGCGTATCAATATTAGCTATTATAAATGCCCTTCGCATTTTAAAAATGAAAACGAATGAAGGAATAAAAAAATTGAAATATAAACACTAAAAAATCAAATAAAATTTGATTTTTCATTTCACTTTCGCTATAATGAAATCAGAAAGAAAGTGAAAGAATGCGAAAAAAGAAATTAGAAAATTTAAAAGAAGCACCCCTAGGTTACTGGGAAGAATCTTCTTACATGATGGTAGTTCCAGAAGAGGCAACACAAGAGTTATTAGATGGAATTTTAGATAGACTGTTGAATATGAAAGAAATAAAAATATTAGAAAAACAACCACTTACTGAAGAAACTCCAGGAAAAGTAAGACTAATCTATGAAGAAGAAGAATACGAAATAGGATTTTACCCATCTGGATTTTCAGTACCAGAATTTTATTTAAATCAAAACTATTATTTTACAGAAGAAGAAAAAAAGAATTTAATGAATGCCAAAGCTTCATTAACAATCTTTATGAAATTTAATCAGAATGCGAAAAAGTCTTATCATCTACAACTGAAACTAGCACTTGCTATGGTTCCAAATATGCTTGGTATTATGGATGAGAGCGCAGAAAAAATGTTACCAACCGCCTGGGTAAAAATGACTGCCAATTCAAAAATCTTACCAGGTGCTAATACATTATATAACGTTCAAGCAGTATCTAACGACGAAGGAGAAACATGGCTACATACACATGGACTATGTAGATGTGGATTAACAGAATTAGAAATTTTAAAATCCGATCAAAAAAACTATAATAACCACTATAACTTGATTTCTACATTGGCAAGCTACTTATTAGATAAAAAAGAAGAATATCAAGGAAGTGCTTATATTGGCTTACTTGTAAATCGTCAACCCGTAGTTGCAACTTATGTATCATGGACACAAGGACTAAAAGAATATCAACAATTAAAACTAGGAAATATAGAAGATCGTCAAAATGGACATAATAGCAAAACTAGTATCATATTTCTTTACAAAAATGAAAAAGACGAAAAAAATAAAACTCTTACAGAAGTTTCAGAATTTAATGACTTATGGGGAGAAAATCCAATCTTTTTTATCAGTAACGAAGAAACAGAAAGAATGAAACAACTTGCAATAGAAAAATTCGATTATGTTAAAAAAGCATTTCAAAACAAAGAAAATAACATCATTATTAAAATAGGCTTACCAATTGATAATGAAAACAATTTTGAACATATATGGTTTGAACTAATAGAATTGAATGAAGATCAATTTAAAGCCAAACTATTACAAGAACCTTATGATGTAAAAGATATTCATGAGGGCGATGAAAGAACATTTACCGTAAACGATATAACGAATTGGTTGATTTATACTCCATCATTTACCATTCAACCAGAAAGTGTATATCTTTTAGAAAGATAGAAGGACTTGTTTCTTCTTTTATTATGATATAATAAAAAAATGATAAGAGGTGATAGCATGAGAATAAAAAATCAATGAGTTCGGCATAAACTTCGATTATGCCAAATAAAGGAGGCATAATATGTTAGAAATACATAATGTAGATATTATGATATCTACTAGATTTTTAGTAAAATCTTTATCATTTTCCTTAAACAAAGGAGATAAACTAGCAATCATTGGAGAAGAAGGCAATGGCAAAACCACATTATTAAAATCATTATTAGGACAATGTGAATATGCAGAAATAACAGGAATTATTAATTTTAAAAATCATAGAATAGGATATTTAGAACAATCAATAGAAGCAAAACAGGAAACTGTATACCATTTTTTATTTTTGAATGAAAATGAATATTATCAAAAAATAAACAAACTATACAAATATTTAAAAATACTATATTTAAATGAATCAATATTAAATCAAATGATGAATACCTTATCAGGTGGGGAAAAAGTAAAAATAGGAATACTCAAATTATTATTAGAAGAATGCGATATTTTCTTTCTAGATGAACCTACAAATGATTTAGATATAGAAACATTAGAATGGTTAGAACAATTTATCAATCAAACCGAAAAACCAATTCTATATGTTTCACATGATGAAACCTTATTATCAAATACTGCTAATATGATTCTCCACTTAGAACAACTCAAAAATAAAACAGAATGTAAATATACCATTTTGAAAACGGATTATAATACTTATATCCAAAAAAGAGCAGCTTTTATTCAAAAGAACACGAAAATCGCCCTTTCAGAAAAGAGAGAATTTCAAAAAAAGCAAGAGAAATTAAAGCAAATTATGCAAAAAGTAGAGTATCAGCAAAACACAATTACAAGAGCAGATCCTCATGGTGCAAAAAAATTAAAGAAAAAGATGCATTCTTTAAAGTCCCAAGAGAAAAAAATGAATCAAACAGAACGAACAGAGATCCCAGACATAGAAGAAGGAATTCATTTCTATTTTGATAATCCCCCACTTCCCAAAACAAAACTGATTTTAAAACTAGAACTACCAGAACTAAAAATACAAAATAAAATATTATCCAAAAATATAAAATTGGAAATCATGGGAAACACACATGTATGTATTGTAGGTAAAAATGGAACAGGAAAATCGACGTTAATGAAAATAATTGAAAAAGAATTACAAAACAGAAAAGATATATCAGTTGGATATATGCCACAAAATTATGAAGAAATCTTAAAAAAATATGAATATGTACTAGATTTTTTGGTTCCCAGTAATCATAAAAAAGATATTATGATAGCAAGACAATATTTAGGAAATATGAACTTTACAAAAGAAGAAATGACAACGAAAATATCAAATTTAAGTAATGGAACCAAAGCAAAATTGTTTTTAGTGAAATTAGTTTTAGAAAAGTGTAATGTGTTAATATTGGATGAGCCAACTAGAAATGTAAGCCCATTATCAAACCCAATTATTAGAAACGCTTTAAAACAATATCATGGAACGATTATTAGTGTGTCTCATGATAGAAAATATATAGAAGAAGTAATAGATTCTATTTATCTTTTAAAAGAATTAGGAATAGAAAAAATAAAATAATCAGATTACATAAATAATTGCTTGCAAAAATTGCGAAATAGATCATAAAAATTATTTTCTACATGAATAATCCTATTTATGAACCAAACAAACCAGAAAAAATAGCTTTTCAATAGCTGTTTTTTTATTAAAATTTTGTAAAAAAAACAGCTCTAGAAACCTGATGTCAAAAAATTTTGGCAGACAAAAAATAAAATTTTATATAAAATGTAATTGGAGGTGCAAAATGGATATTGGAAATAAAATAAAAAAATATAGAGAAAGGCAAAATATTTCTCAGGATGAATTAGCACTAAAGGTATTCGTTTCAAGGCAGACAGTTTCAAATTGGGAAACGAATAAAAACTATCCTGATATAAAAAGTGTATTGATCCTTTCTAATATATTTAATGTAAGCTTAGATGAATTGATAAAAGGAGACATGGAAAATATGAAACAAAGAATAGAAAAAGAAAAAATAAAAGAATTTAATTTGTTAGGAACGATATATTTTATAGAGATGATTGTACTATTATTTAGTGCTTATCCGTTATTTAAATTAACAAATATGATAGGATTAGTGATTTGGATCATTTTGTTTCTAATTACTTTAGGAACAGCAACAATCATAGAAAAATTTAAAAAGAATAATGATATTCAAACCTATAAAGAAATTGTTGCCTTTTGTGAAGGAAAAACACTAACCCATGATGAAGCAGAGCAAGAATTCGGGAAACGAATTTATCAAAAGATTTTAATGGCAATCGCAGTAGGAATTATCACGCTAATCGTGTGTATGATTATGAAACTAATATTGCAAGCAATATAGTTTGTAGAATGATATTAAAATTACTGAAATAGAAGCCTTATTTATATTGAAAGAAAAAGAAAGAGAGCAAATTAGAAAGTAAAAAAGATGACTGAAAAACAAAATAGTATGCAATAATATATGATATTTTTGTAAGAATATAACCTCATTGAATGAGACCAAAAGTAGGAATCAAAATACATATTATGATGAGTGTGCTTCCAAATAATCAATATAATGCAAACAAAAAAACAATTAAAAATAGAACTAAATGGACTAGCTCTTTTTTTTTGATTTTTTGTATGATGTTTATTCGGAAGGAGTAATATGAATGAAAAACAAAAAAGTATATTTAAGAAAAGATGGTCGATATTATATGAAATATCAGAAAGAAATGAAAGATGATGGTTCAATAAAATATGGTTTTATATATGGTAGAACAGAAATTGAAGTATTAAAAAAATATGAAATAATACAGAATAAACGAACAATGATCGATAAATCCTTATTTAGTGGAGATATATATAATTGGCTAAAAAGCGTGAAAATATCTTGTAAAAAATCATCATATTCAAATTATGAATACACTGTTTATGCACATCTAATACCAAAGTTTGGAAAATATAAAAGAAAACAAATCAACAAAAATATGATTAATGAATTTACCGAAAACATGTTAAATAATGGATTTTCCCCAAAGACAGTGAAAGACATACTAATGATATTACAGCAAATCTTGAAATACAATAATATTAATATAAATATCACAATGCCAAAAATTTCAAAAAAGGAGATTCAAATATTGACAAAAGAGCATCAAAAAATATTGGAACAAAAATTAAAAAATTACATAAATGAAGATTATTTTGGAATATTCCTTTGTTTATATACAGGATTAAGAATTGGAGAATTGTGTGCATTGAAATGGGAAAATATTGACTTAAATAATAATGTGATTAGAGTTGAAAAAACATTAATACGCGTGAAAAACTATGATAAAAATATGAAACAAAAAACAGTGGTAATACTTGATGAACCAAAATCAGTTTCATCGATTAGAAATATACCTATTCCAGTATTTATTATCCCGATATTAAAACGATTACAAAAAGAAAATGAATATTTCTTTTTAACTGGAACAACAAAATTTATTGAACCACGAAGTTATACAAATCATTACAAAAGCATAATGAATTCTATCAACTTAAATCAGTACAATTTTCATGCTTTACGGCATACTTTTGCAACAAGATGTATTGAAATTGGTTGTGACCCAAAAACATTAAGTGAAATTTTAGGTCACTCAGATGTAAAAATAACACTTGATCGATATGTACATCCTAGTTTTGATAACAAAATAAAAATGATGAATAATCTAAGCCCTATGTGTTACTTATGATGAATGAAAAAAACTATAAAATGAAAAATTTTTAAGTGACATAGAAATATAAAAGGCAAAAAAAGAACAATGGATTGATTCTATTATAAAATAATAAATGTAATACCAATTTTTCAAAATGAAAAAGCATATTCCAATCTATATACAAAAGTGTTATAATATTATATAGATTGGAACTTTTTATTAGTTTCACATGAAAAGGTAGGAAATAAATATGAACGAAAAGAAAAAAATTTGGATTGTTTTAACAGGAATGATTGTGATAATCATTTTAATGATTGTTTTAGGAATTTTATCAAGTGTACAAAAACAAAAAATAGTAGATTCATTTAACAAATCATTTGAATCAAAAACAGAAGAAATCGTTTATTTAGGGCGCCCTGATTGTAGCCATTGTATTGCATTTAAGCCAGTATTACAAAAAGTAATCGCTGATTATAATTTATCTTATTTAGATATCAATACAGATGAAGTAGGAGAAAAAAGATTGAACTTGATTTTAGAAAAATTAGAAATGGATTCAGAAACATTTGGAACTCCAACAACAGTCATTGTAAAAAATAAAAAAGTAGTAGAAACAATAATAGGGGAAGTAAGTGAAGAAGACCTAATAAAAGTGTTAAAAGAAAATAAAGTAATTTCTAAATAGGAGGATAGAATATGCAAAATTTAGTATACAAAAAAGTTAAAGAGTTTAAATCTCGATATCCACTCACTGTAGCATGGAGATTGAAAGCACATTCTAAAATTATTGATCTACATTTAAACCCAGGTGAGGAAGTAAAGTATGCATTTGCCGCCCAAAAAAACGATAATCCATTAGATATCATTACAACTTATGTCATTGCACTTACCAATAAAAGAATTTTATTAGGTCAAAAAAGACTAATATTTGGATATTTTTTTACAGCCATCACTCCTGATATGTTTAATGATTTAGAGGTAAAAATGGGAATTATTTGGGGGAAGGTTTCTATTGATACCGTAAAAGAATATGTGCCCCTTTCTAATATACAAAGAGAAGCACTTCCAGAGATTGAAACCTGCATTACAGAATATATGATGAGAGAAAAAAAGAAATATGCGAAGATAAAAGTGGAAGAATAATTCCATTTTTTTTAGAAATGATGTTGAAAAAAATCTGAACTTTCAGTATAATAAATATTAAGAATAAAAAGGAGGATTTTTTACTATGCAAAAAATACCAGCATTGAATCAAAATAATCAAGCTTTGGAAATAGAAATTATTCGTTATTTTAAAAAAGATGATAAAAAATATTTGATATTCACTTTAGGAGAAACAGATGAACAAGGTTATGTGAAAATCTATGTTTCAAAGATTTTAGGGTTAAATGGGACTTTAGCAGCTTATGACATCATTGATGAAACAGAATGGGCTAATGTAAGAGAATTAGTAAAACGAATTGTAAAAACCAACCGAGAAGGTGGCAACTTAGAAATAGAAGATTTATCTCAAGAAAGATTAACAAATCTAAAAATTAATGGACAACAAGGATTCAAATTAATTAGCAATTTAGTAGAACTATTAGGGGCAAACGTGAATGAAGTACAAGATGAGGTAGAGACAACAGTTTCAAATTCAGAACCAGTAGTAGAAACTTTAAAAGAAGAAAATGAAGAAATAGCAGAAGAACCAGTGAGTGTAGAAGCGACTTTACAAACGAGTCCAAAAATAGAATCTACTAGTGAATATCAAAAATTATATCAAGACTTATTTGAAAAATATCAACAAGTAATAGAAGAAAATGCAAAATTAAAAACACAACTTTCAAATATAAAAGCGATTATCAATGAATAATGAATCAGGAAAATTCTATTTTCCTTTTTTTGTGCATAAACTTTAATGAGGTGGATAAGATGAAAAATGCGATTCAATACTATTATCAGTTATATCCAACAGAGATTCACCAAAGTAATGGATCTTATCAATTTCAAATGAAAGATGAGCATTATTATTTAACACCTTATAACCGATCTTTTGAAGAACTACAAGAATTACATAAAATTAGTATTCAGTTATTAGAACGTAATGTATATTGTCATCAATTTGTCTTAAACGTAAAACAAGAACTCATCACGATAATTAATCATACCCCCTATGTAATGCTTAGAGTGTTTATGAATTCTGATAATCATGTCACAATAGAAGATATTTTATTTTTTTCAAATTTAATTACAAAAGATACCGAAAAAAGTTTACTAAGAAGGAATCAATGGAAAGAATTATGGATGGAAAAAAATGATTATTTTGAATACCAAGTAAGCCAATTTGGAAAAGGATATCCAAAAATTAGAGAAAGTTTTAGTTATTTTATTGGTTTATCTGAGATTGGAATATCGCTTTTAAATGAAGTAAAAAAAGAAGATTCATTGGTAATTAGTCATAGAAGGATTTGTAGTAATGATACATTATTTGATTTATATAATCCTCTTAACTTTGTGTTAGATTATAAAGAACGAGATATCATAGAATTTTGGAAAGTAGAACTTTTAAAAGAGGATTTTAGTGTTTCAAGTTTTCAACAATTTCTGAACCTGATTTCACTACAAGAAGATCAATGGTTACTGTTACTAGCACGTGCATTTTATCCAACATTTTATTTTGATCGATATGAAAAAATAATAGATTATCATTACAATGAAAATATTTTAGATGAAGTTTTAAAACAAACGGAATTATATGAACAATTTTTAGGAATTCTTTATTTAAAAGTAAGATCTTATAAAATATTGCCAGACATGTTATGGTTAACAAAAAACATAGGATAAATCCTATGCAAGTTCTTCTTTAACATTAATTACTTGAATAACCTCTGGTACTTCTTCTTTAATAGCAGCCTCAATTCCATCTTTTAATGTTAAATCAAGCATTTGACAATTAGAACAAGCTCCCATCATTTTAATATACACAATATTATTTTCATATTTTACAAATTCAATGTTTCCGCCATCATTAATCAAAAAAGGGCGTAAGCGATCAATAATATCAATGATTTTTTGCTCATTTTTTTCCACTTTCATCACCAATAACATTATATAATAAGGAACACATATTAGTAAAGACTTTTTCTTTAAACAAATTTATGATATAATAAAAACAGAGGTGTTCTATGACAAAATATAAGAAAGGTCGTGTTGTTCAAGGAACCGTAACAGGAATTGAAAATTATGGGATTTTTGTATCATTCGATGAATTTTATAGTGGATTAATCCATATTTCTGAAATTTCACATGGTTTTGTAAAAGATATTAATAATTTTGTAAAAATTGGAGAAACTATTTATGTAGAAATTCTGGAAGTAGATGAAGAATCATGCCATTTAAAACTTAGCATTAAAAATATTGTATACAAAGTAAAAAGAAATGAAAATAAAAAAAGAATCATTGAAACCAAACATGGATTTCGTACACTTGCTTATAAGTTACCTTTTTGGATAGACCAAAGTTTAAAAAAATCAGAAAAAAAATAAAAAATATATTGACAAATTTCTATTTAACTGGTATAGTTAAATACGTCCGAGTGTCTGGGCGATTAGCTCAGTTGGTTAGAGCACCTGCCTTACAAGCAGGGGGTCGTAGGTTCGAGTCCTACATCGCCCACCATTAATTTTTGCCGGAATAGCTCAATTGGTAGAGCAACTGACTTGTAATCAGTAGGTTGTGGGTTCAAGTCCTATTTCCGGCACCATTTATTATGGAGGGGTAGCGAAGTGGTCAAACGCGGCAGACTGTAAATCTGTTCCTTCGGGTTCGATGGTTCAAATCCATCTCCCTCCACCACTTTAATTTTTATAACGATCTTGCCTCGTAGCCAAGCGGTAAGGCACCACACTTTGACTGTGGCATTGCGCTAGTTCGAATCTAGCCGAGGCAGCCATTATTTTATGTCTCGTTAGCTCAGCAGGTAGAGCATTTGACTTTTAATCAAAGGGTCACGTGTTCGAATCACGTACGAGACACCATTCTGGGGAATTAGCTCAGCTGGCTAGAGCACTTGCCTTGCACGCAAGGGGTCAAGGGTTCGAATCCCTTATTCTCCACCATAAGAAAATTAACCGTTGATTTCAACGGTTTTAATTTATATATGCCCGTATAGCTCAGCTGGATAGAGTGTTTCCCTCCGAAGGAAAAGGTCATGAGTTCGAATCTCGTTATGGGCACCAGATTTGATAGATACTCGGACTTCGAGTAACAATAGAAATCGACTTGTCAAAAAGTCGTTTTTATGTTATTATGAATATGTCAAGGAAGCTTGCATAAAATAAAAGGGAATGCTTAGCACCTCAATGTTGAGTACTCACCAATAAATTTGGTTAGCACTTAATCTACTGAAAGTAAATTGAGTGCTTTTTTCTTATTATAGATTACTACTTTACTAAAGTAAAAAGTAAGGATATGAGTAAGAAGATAATTAGAATAAGAGATAGGATTAAAAAATCTTTCTTATGCATATCATCAGCCTCCTTTCTTACGAAAGCTGGCAAGCGCTCAACTGCTAATATATTCCCTAAACAAATTATAACAAGAAATTTGCTGTACAACAGTATAATTGACTAAATTTTATCAATTTAATAAAAACACACGTTACTACTCAGCTATAGAAAAAATTTAATATAACAATATAGTTTCAAAAAGCAGTAAAAAAGAAATTTGATTCTATGATGGAAAATAAAGGAAATAAACCAATAGAAGAAGACAATATATTACTAAGATATTTAGGCTGTATTGTAGCAGACATGGTATAGGAGTATACAAATCTGGAAAAAGTCATCAAGAATGTATAGTGTGTATTGTCAAATAGAAATATGCTTAATAAAATATAGGAGTTAAAACAATGAATATTGAAATAATAAAACTTAACATAAAAGATAAAAAGGAAATAAGCCAAGTAGCAAATATTTGGTTTCGATGGTGGGGAAAAGATTGTAAATTAAAAATTCCAGAGTTAAAACAAATAGTAAAAAATAGATGTAGTGGAAAAATTATACCAATTACATATATTGCTAAAATAAATAATAAAGTTATTGGAACGATTTCATTTGTAGATAATGATACAGAGTTAAGAACCGATTTATATCCAATGATTGCTTGTGTTTATGTAAAAGAAGAGTATAGAAATAAGGGAATTGCAACCAAACTAATGAAATCTATCCTTGATGATATTTCTCCTCATTTTGACTTCGTTTATCTTACTACTTTACTGGATGGATTTTATGAAAAATTTGGTTTTAAATTTGTTGAAATCGCAGATGTTAATATTATAAAAGGTATACCTCATCGTGAAAAAATATACAAGTTAGAAATTAAAGATATGAAATGAGTGTATTTTTATGAACTAAAATTGATACTTAATTTTTGAAAATTATGATAATTGATCTTTTAATATTGGAAGCAGTAAAAAAGGTTTATGGGGGAATAATGAGCAACGAAAAAAAATGACTTGTCAAAAAGTCGTTTTTTATGTTATCGTGTAATTGTCAAGGAAAATTGCGTATAATAAGATTATGCCAAACCCTACATAATTTTATAGTATAAACAGAACAAAAAAATAGTAATTTGGTACTATAAAAGTGTAAGAAGTAGATCTAGTTAGTTAGATTGAAAATTACACTTCTTTTTATTATGATTGTAGTAGGATTGGTTAACGTATAGTAATTGGAGTTAAAGTACTCGTCCTACAAAGTGTTAACTAACCTCTACATTCAATATTCGATTAAGCAAGTTGAGGATGAAATAATACTCGTGTAAAGAACCAAACTGAGAGATTGTAGAAGTGTTAGACCCAATCGTAATTAAAGGAGTAGGAAGGATTATAATATGAAGTATGGAGTTGGAATTGATGTATCAAAAGGCAAAAGTACAGTAGCAATATTGAGTATTGAAGGAGAAGTAATTGAAATGCCTTTTGATATTAATCATGATGTCGAAGATTTAGAAAAGTTAGATACAAAATTACAAGAGTTTTCTAAAGAAGATTTAAAAATAGTTCTTGAACAAACAGGAACCTACCACTTACCAATATTAACTTATTTGTTAGATAAGGGATATTGTGTAATTGCAGAAAATGCTTTAAAAATTAAAAAGTATTTAGATAGAAGTTTAAGAAAAGCAAAAACAGATAAAAAAGATTCATTAAAATTAGCAGAATATGCTTGTGATAATTGGTATAAATTAAAAGCAAATTTTATTGAAGAAGAAAAGTATAAAGAACTTAAATTTTTATCAAGACAATATTTTTCATTAAATTCTATGAAAGTACAACAAAGAGTAGATTTTTCAGATTTAACAGATATGTTATTTCCAGGATATTATCAACTACTAGAGGAGTGTAATTTTATAGTAGGATTAAAGATATTTGAAAAATTTAGTGATCCAGAAATTATTAGAAAAAAGAAATTAGAAACATTTTTAAATGCTGTTGAAAAGATTGCACAAAAAATAGGACAAAAAAGAGCTGGTAGAAATTTAGCTATAAAAGTTTACGAACTAGCTAAAAAATCAGTTCCATCTTGTCCATCAAATTCAAGCACACAACTTATATTAAATAAGCGTGTGGTTGCTTTAATCAATCTGATTGAAACAACTAATGAAATTATAGCAAAGATGAACGAAATTGCCAAGAGCATGGATGAATACAAAGAAGTAAGAAATATGAAAGGTGTTGGAGATAGATTAGCACCATTATTGATTGCAGAGATTGGAGATATAAGAAGATTTAAAAATGCTGGTAGTCTAATTGCTTATGCAGGAATAGATTCTCCACCATATCAATCTGGAAAGTATGAAGCAACAAATAGACATATTTCTAAACGAGGTAATAAGTATTTGAGAAAAACAGGATTTGAAGTTACGCAATCTATAAAATCATTTTGTAGAGTTGATTGTGAAGTTTATAATTATATAGTTAAAAAGGAAGCAGAAGGCAAATGTAAGAAATCAGCCAAAATAGCAGGATTAAATAAGTTTTTAAGGCAATATTATGGTATACTAAAGAAGAAATATATTGAATTAGGTATTTGGTAGGTCTTAAGATTTAATTGTTAAAAAAAGACCTAGCAATAGGTCTGCGTTAGCATGTCTAAATTTATAATTAAAAAAAGTTATAAAAATTCATAAAAAGTACTTGATTTATATTAGCAAGTTTGAAATGGAGTTGGAGTAAGATGAATGAATATATAAATCTAACATTAGAAAATATAGATGAGGAACATATATGTTGTGCGATTGGCGATCCAAAACATCAAAATGGTGTTGATAAGAAAAAAGAATGGATGAAAAATAAAATAAAAGATGGCCATGTGTTTAGAAAACGAAATGCTAGAGGAAAAATATTCATTGAATATGAGCCAATAGAAACTGCTTGGGTTCCGATTAGTGGTAAAAACTATGAATACATTTATTGCCTATGGGTTGCAGGAAGTTTTAAAAAACAAGGGATTGCAAAAGAATTATTAGAATATGCAATCAGTGATTCTAAAGAAAAAGGTATGAGTGGTATATGTACTTTAACCTCCAAAAAGAAGAAACCATTTCTTGGAGAAAAGAAATTCTTTGAACATTATGGATTTAAAACTGTAGATACTATTGGTGATTATGAATTGCTAGCACTACAATTTGATAACAATGATACTCCTAAATTTAATGATAATGCTAGACTTATGAAGATAGATAGTGATGATTTTACTATTTATTATAGTAATGAGTGTCCTTATGTAGAATATGAAATAACAGAACTAACCGAATATGCCAAAGAGAAAAATATCAAAATCAATTTTATAAAAATCGATACATTATCATTAAATTTAGGAGTAT
>CAJTLA010000031.1 GCA_910576985.1 uncultured Bacilli bacterium | reverse complement strand
ATCCAGCATTTACATTTGGGAGTACACAGTTAGCAGGATTTTGGGTAGGAAAATTTGAAACAACAGGAAATGCCACAACTCCAACAATAAAACCCAACTTAAGTTCACTAAGAGATCAGAATGTAAGTACGCAATTTACAACAGCGCAGAAATTTAGTGCCTCAGGAAATAGTTATGGAATAAGTACAAGTGCAGATGCACATATGATGAAGAACAGTGAATGGGGAGCAGTAGCATATCTTTCCCAAAGTAAATATGGAAAATATGGAAATAATAGTTACAGTGGAGCAAATAAGGAAGTATATATAAACAATAATAGCAGTTACACAACAGGGTGTAGTGCAGGAGCGCCAAGTAGTAGTTCAACAAGTTCATGTACAAATACATATAATGTAAGTCCAGAAGGGACAGGAGCGTCAACAAGTGGAACAATATATGGAGTATATGACATGAGTGGAGGATCGTGGGAATATGTAATGGGAGTGTATAATGGAAGAATAAGCTCATCAGGATTTAGTAGCTTACCAGCAAGTAAATATTATGATAATTATACAAGCAGTACAGCAACGTCAGCATGTAATTCAGGAATATGTTACGGACATGCACTAAGTGAGACGAGCGGATGGTATTCAGATTACGCCTACTTCGTCTATTCGAGTTACCCGTGGTTCATTCGTAGCGGTAACAATGACAATTCGTCGGGTGCAGGAGTGTTCTACTTCGGCTACACAAATCTTGCAGGTGGTGCGTACGTCAGCGGCTCGTTCCGGGTGGTAGTGCTCGGGTGATGTGAGAAGTATGAAGTCGCTTTTTGGAAAGGGGAAAGGTCGTTGATATCTTTCCTTTTTTTGGTTATAATAATGATAAGGAATGATACAATGAAGAATTTAGGAATTTTATTACGTTTTTTGAAGCCATATAAAAAATGGGCAATTTTAGCTCCTACTTTAATTTTTTTGGAAGTTATTATGGAACTTTTTTTGCCTTCTATTATGGCTAATGTGGTTAATGTTGGAATTGCGGAAAGAAACATTGGTTATATTATATTTCATTTGGGTATTATGATAGTGTTAACGATATTGGGAGTTATTGGTGGTATTTTAAGTACTTATTATAGTGCGAAAGCAAGTGGATATATGGCAAGTGATTTAAGAAAAGAATTATTTCAAAAAATATCACGTTTGTCTTTTCTTAATTTAGATAAAATAAAAACGGGACATTTGGTAACAGTTATTACAAATGATATTACATTGATTGGTAGTGTATTAATGCTTTGCTTGCGCTTTATTTTTAGGGTACCAGTCATTATTATTGGAAGTTTGATTATGGCACTGACAATCAGTTCTAGATTGTCAATGGTGTTACTTGTTTTAATTCCTTTTATGATTATTGTTGTATCTATTGTTGTTAAAAAAGCGTTTCCATATTTTCAAAAGATGCAAGATAGTGTAGATGAAGTTAATACAGTAGTTAGGGAAAATTTAAATGGAATTCGTGTTGTAAAATCTTTTGTTAAAGAAGATTATGAAATTAAACGTTTTCAGGAAGTGAATCAACGATTAAAGGAAGTTACAATTAAAGGAACTAGAATTATGGTAATTGCTTTGCCTATTGTTATGCTATTTATTCATATTGCAACTGTGTTCCTTCTTTGGTATGGTGGTATTGAAGTGAATTTAGGAACATTGCAAGTTGGTGACATTATGGCATTTATCGAATATTTGACTAACATTTTAACTGCCATTATGATGGCTTCTATGGTTATAGTGATGTTATCTAGGAGTGAAGTGAGTGCACTTAGAATTAATGATATTTTCGCACTTGAATCAGATTTAGAAGATGGAAAACAAGCGTTATCCTTAGAAACTATGAAAGGAAAGCTGGAATTTAAAAACGTTAGTTTTGCTTATAATAGTGGAACAGGAGATGCTGTTTTGAAAAACATTAGTTTTGTAATTCATCCAGGTGAAACGATTGGAATTATTGGTGGAACAGGAAGTGGGAAAAGTACTTTGGTTCATTTGATTCCTAGATTTTATGATGTATCTAGTGGGGAAATTTTGATTGATGATATTAATATTAAAGATTATAATTTGTTGTTTATCCGAACCCATATTAGTATTGCTTTACAAAAACCATTTTTGTTTTCTAAAACGATACGTGATAATTTATCTTATGGAAATGATCATGCAACAGAAGAGCAATTGATCGCAGGATCAAAAATGGCTTGTGCTTATGAATTTATTTCAGAAAAAGGAATGGATTATGTATTAGAACAACGTGGTGTGAATCTATCTGGAGGTCAAAAACAGCGTTTATCATTGGCTCGTGCTATTATATCAGACCCTAGAATCTTGATATTAGATGATACTTTATCTGCTGTGGATATGAAGACTGATCATCAAATTAGGACCAATTTAAAACCATTTTTGGAGAAAAGGACAACACTTATTGTTGCTAGTAAAATTGCTTCTATTATGGATTTGGATCAAATTTTGGTATTAGAAGATGGAGAAATTATCGGGAAAGGAACCCATCAGGAACTTATGAAAAATTGTCAGTTTTATCAAGAACTCTATTATTCACAATTAGAAAGGGGAGAATCTAGTGGAGAAAGCATTAAATCCTAAAAAAACGTTGAAACGTCTTTGGAGTTATTTAAAAAAAGATCGATTAAAATTGGGAATTGTGACATTTTTTGTTTTAATTGCTACGGTTTCTAGTGTGCTTGCTCCTTATTTACTTAGTGTTGCTGTGGATCAGTTTGTTGGAAAAGAAAATATGAGACCATTATTCTTTTTGTGTATTATTTTGGTGTTTTTGTATTTATTGGTTACTTTTTCTAGATGGGTGACGAATTATATTATGGTAGGAGTTTCAGAACAGTTAATGTATCGTTTGAGAACTGATTTATTTGATCATTTAGAAAAATTAGATTTGCGTTTTTTTGACCAACATAAAAAGGGAGATTTGATGAGCCGTTTTACAAATGATATTACCATTATTGATGATGCTTTAAGTGAAGCTGTAGTTCAGATTATTAGTAGTGTTCTTATGTTACTTGGGGTTACTGTGATTATGTTTATTATGAATCCTTTACTTGCTCTTACAACGATTATTACGGTTCCAATTTTCTTTTGGATTGTAGTCAAAATTGGTGTCGCTTCTGGAAATTATTTTATGAAGCAACAAGAAAATTTAGGAAAATTAAATAGTGCTGCCGAGGAAATGATGACAGGTATGCGAGTAATTAAAAGTTATTGTAAGGAAGAAGATTCAGTGTTAGAGTTTGAACGATATAATCATGATTTGAAAGAGGTTTCTGTGAAAGCGGAATTGTATTCTAATTTGGTGATTCCTGCTAATGTTGCTGTTAATAATATTGGATATGTACTAATTATTGCGGTTGGTTCTATTATGACGGTTTATGGATATGCGACAATTGGAAATATTTTAGCTTTTGTGACCTATGCGGATATGTTTCGTAGACCGATTAATCAATTAGCGACTTTATATGCTTCTATTCAGGCTGCACTAGCAGGAGCAGAGCGAGTGTTTGAAGTGATGGATCAAAAAATAGAGGTTACTGATGTGGAGAATCCAGTTTTATTTGATTCTATAGAAGGTTTTGTATCGTTAGAACATGTTTATTTTGGGTATACTAAGGATAAACCTATATTAAAGGATATTAATTTAGAAGTTTCTAAAGGGGAGTCAATCGCGCTTGTTGGACCTACTGGTGCTGGGAAAACGACCATTATTAATTTGTTAACTCGATTTTATGATGTGGATCATGGTGTAATAAAAATAGATGGAATTGATATTTCTAAGGTACGACAAAATGAGCTTCGGAAAAAGATCGGGATTGTACTACAAGATACGCATTTGTTTAAAGGTACAGTGAAAGAAAATATTCGATATGGGAATGAATTTGCTACTGATTTAGAAGTAATAGAAGCAAGTAAAAAGGCTCAAGCTCATCAGTTTATTCATCGACTTCCAAATGGTTATGATTCTATAGTAGAGGAAGAAGGAAGTAATTTTTCAGAGGGGGAGCGACAATTAATTACCATTGCACGGGCTATTTTAGCGAACCCAAATATTCTTGTTTTGGATGAAGCGACCAGTAATGTTGATACTAGAACAGAGCTTCAAATCAATCAAGGGATGAAAGAGCTTATGAATGGTAGGACTAGTTTTGTGATTGCACATCGTCTTTCTACTATTCGTAGTGCGGATATGATTTTGGTGCTTCATCATGGTGAGATTGTGGAACGTGGAAATCATGATGCATTATTGAAACAAAAAGGGTTTTATTATGATTTATATATGAGTCAGTTTGAGGATTGACTGTCTAGAAATGTCATGCTTTACAAAAGAAAATAATTTTGTCTTTTCAATTTTAAAAAAAATTGGTATACTTATAAGTAGGTAGAATAAGGAGGATTTCACATGGATAAAAGTAAGAAAACAAAGATCATTTTGATTTCTGTATTGGTTGTTGTGATTATTGCGATTGTAGCGATGGTTCTTGTCTTTATGAATAATGGTAAAAGTTCTAATAATCCAAATAATGGTTCTAATCAAAATGGTGAAAATAATGGGGGAAATGGAAATTCTGGAAACAATGATGGAAGTGGAAACGGAAGTTCTGGAAACAATGATGGAAGCGGAAACGGAAGTTCTGGAAGCAATGATGGAAGTGGAAACGGAAGTTCTGGAAGCAATGATGGAAGTGGAAACGGAAGCTCTGGAAATAATGGAGGAAGTGGAAACGGAAGCTCTGGAAATAATGGAGGAAGTGGAAACGGAAGTTCTGGAAGCAATGGAGGAAGCGGAAACGGAAGTTCTGGAAGCAATGGAGGAAGTGGAAACGGAAATTCTGGAAATAACGGAGGAAGTACTACTCCCAAATTACAGTTTAAAAATTTCTCTTGTAGAAAGACTTTTGATGATGATGGAATTCGAACTGTAGATAGTATTAAGGTGCGTTATCAAGTGGGAAAAGGTGTTTTGAGTGATGAAACGATTAGAACGATATCTGCAATTGATGCAAAAGGAACAGCAGATCTTCCTTATTTGGTAGATTCTTATAAAGAGTGGATTGATAAGTTAGGAAAAGTGAAAGGATTTACAACCAAATATGTACCTTCAGGGGACAAGCATATGTTTACTGTGAAAACGGATTATTTAAAAGCTGATTTTTCAAAAATTTCATATGAATATAAGGAAAATGAAGGTGATGATGTATTACATGCGTTTAATGATATCAGAAAGACAGATAGTCTTGAATTAGTTACAGATTATTTTAATGTTGCAGGATATACTTGTCAGATAAGTGAGGGATAAAAATGAAACAGAAAAATGAGAAAAAGAGTATTTTAAAATCTATGATGGAATCTTGGAAAAAAATGGATTCGGAGAAAAGAGTGGTTATTACAATTGTGGCAGTTTTATTAATTTTTATGATCTTTATGCCTTATTTTTATAAAGGATGGGTTAACTTTAGGGATAATGGTTTTCATTTTGGTTCTAATACAAAACCTAATACAGTCGATAAAGAACAAAAGGATCCAAATGCTGGAAAAACACTTACTATGACATGTACACAGTCTTTAAAAGATAATGATTATAATACTACGATTAAAACAGTTATTACTTATATTGATAAACAATTAAAAAAAGAAGATTATACTTTAACGATGAAAGCGATTAGTGAGGTAGGAAAAGAAGAATTACCAGTTAGAAAGGAACTTTATACAGAATCAGAAGAAAACTACAAAAAATATAAAGGTTTTTCTGTGAAATCAAGTTTGGATAATGATACTTTTTCATATAACATAACTACAAATTATGCGGATGTGGATTATGATACGATTCAAAAGGATTCTGAAGATGGTAATAGCAATGTTTTTGTAGACTTAAAATTTAATCAAAATATTGATAGTGTAAAATCATATTATGAAGGTATGGGATTTATCTGCAGAAAATAGTCAAAATTGACTTTTTTTGTTTATAGTTATATTTTTTCATTCATAACTAATTAGGAGGCATTTATGAAAAGAAAAAGTATATGGTTAGAAAATATTAATGAACAAGAACCAATTTTAAAAACAGATATTGTGTGTGATGTTTTAATTGTGGGTGCTGGTATGACTGGGGTGAGTACAGCATATCATCTTCGTAATCAAGGTCTTTGTATTGTTGTTGTAGATAAAAATAAGGTAGGACATGGAGTGAGTGCTAGGACGACTGGAAAAATTACTTATTTGCAAGATACAGTTTATTATAATTTAAAAAAGAAATATTCGTTAGAAACTGCTAAAAAATATTTAGAGTCTCAGTTAGAAGCGATTCATATTATCAAAAATATTATAAATGAAAATGATATTGATTGTGATTTGGAAGTTGCTGCATCTTATATTTTTGCTAATAAAAAGAATGAAAAAATTATGGAAGAAAAAAAGTTATTGGAAGAGTTTGGAATTTCTGTTCAAACAGTTGGAGATGCAATCAGGGTGGATGATACTTATGTATTTCATCCTGTGAAATATATTTTGTCATTGAAAGAAATTTGTAAAAAGGCAGGAGTTCAATTTTATGAACAAACCGATATTAATTTTATGAAAAAAGAAAATGATAGTTATATATGTGGAAATGAATTGGTTTCCATTAAAGCAAAAAAAATAGTATTTGCTTGTCACTATCCTTATTTTTTATTTCCATTTTTAATGCCACTTAAATGTACTTTAGAGCGTTCTTATTTGTCGGCATCGAAAGTAGAAAAATCAGAATCATATTCTGCTATTAGTGTAGATAAACCAGTGATTTCAGTACGTTATCATGGTGATCATAAAAATCAATATATGATTTATTTATCGGAGACACATCCATTATATCAACAGTATGATGCGAAAAAACATTTTGATTGTTTGGAGCAATCAATACAAAGGATGGGGCTTAGGCCAAAATATATGTGGAGCAATCATGATATTATGACATTTGATGGGCTTCCTTTTATAGGAAGATTAGAAAAAAGTAGTGAAAATCTTTATTTGGCAACTGGATATAATACCTGGGGAATGACCAATAGTAATTTGGCAGGAAAAATTGTTTCAGATATGATTCTAAATATTTATAATCCTTATGAAGCACTGTTTTCTCCACTTCGTAGTTTACAGTTGGAAACTTTACCCAAGACAATTTATGGTGGAATGAAACCGATGATTGAAAATAAAGTGTGGAAAAATAAAAAATGGGATCCTGACAATGTTTATTTTGAGGGTGATTTAGCAATCTATGTGGATAAATGGGGTAAGGAACACATTGTTCATAATCGTTGTCCACATATGAAATGTAGTTTGTTGTTTAACTCTGTGGAAAAAACGTGGGATTGTCCTTGCCATGGTTCTAGATTTGATCTTGATGGTCATGTGATTGTTGGCCCTAGTAATTATAATATTACATATTATCATTAGTTTTTTTCGTATTTTCCTTCATAATGAAGATAAGGTGGTATTATGAATAAGGTAAAATTTGGTGTCGCAGGATTTCCTGTTCATTTTTTTGAACAGCATAAAAAAAGAGAAGAAATTTTTTCTTGGTTGGAACATTTAGGATTAGATGTGATTGAACTACAATGTACTTATGGAATTCGCATGAAAGAAGAACAGGCAATTCTCTATAGGCAGCTTGCAGAAAAACATCATATTATATTTGTTTGGCTTCTAAAAAAATGGAAACTGTAAAAAGGTCACAGTTGGAGATTCAGAAAGCTTATGAGCTTGCCAAAATATTAGGAGTCAATCGTATTATTTTTCATCCAGGTGGTGGTTTTCAAAATAGAAAAGAAGGGTTAGAACAATTGATTGCTGCATTGAATGAGACTGTTCCTGGATTGGATCTTTCGATTCATTTATATCCAGAAATTGGAGAAAAAGTGAATCAACTTGGAAGTTTGGATGAAATTATTGAAATTTGTAAGCGGGTTCCAATTGCTTATCCATGTATTGATTTTGCACATCTTCATGCAAGAGAACTTGGAAAGGATAAGTTATTACAAACACATTTTCATGTGTATCCAGTGGATTATACAGAAAGGGGAGAGAAAGTACATAAGGCTTTTGGTGATAAAAAGGAAGAAACACAATTATCCTTGTTTGAAGAAGATTTTGAATATTATCCAAAAGCGGAGGATTACATTACAGCAATTAAAGAAAAAGGGTTGGCGCCAATTACGATTTGTGAAGCCCACAATACTCAAGATACTGGAGCTATTTTGATGAAATCATTATATCAAAAATAAAAGACCTTATTGGTCTTTTGTGACATCCACCCATTCTTTCATGTGGCTATATTGTTCTAGCTCTTCGATTGAGAGCCCAATTGCAGAATGTGCATCTCCACATGCTGGATATACTTTTGTAAATTTTTTTAATGAAACGTCTAGATAGACAGGGATTGATTGTTTTAACCCAAATGGGCAGATCCCTCCTATCATGTGTCCAGTATATTCATATGCTTCATCAGGCGTTAGCATTTTTGCTTTTAATTTAAATGTTTTTTTAAATTTAGAATTGTCAATTTTCCGATTTCCTGCTGTAACAATTAATAAACATCCTTCTTTTGATTTTAATGTAAGTGTTTTTGCTACTCTAGCAGGTTCTATATGAAGAGCGTGTGCTGCTTCTTCAACAGTAGAAGTACATTCTTCTAAAATAATAATTTGATCTACAATTCCAATTTTTTCAAATTCGTTTCTTACTTCTAGTAGTCCCATAACTTCCTCCTCTTTTCTATTGTAACATATTCTTTTGAAAAAACAAGTTTCTTCAAAGTTGATTTTGTTGGGAATTATATGTTACAATAAAAATCAATTTTATTAGGAGGAAAATTTTTTATGGAACATCAAGCAAAAACAGTGATTGATTATTATGTTTTATGTAATCAATTAAAATATGTAATTCGTTCTGGATGGAAAATTTGGAATGTAAGTAGAGAACGGTTGGAAAGTGTTGCTGAACATGTTTATGGAGTGCAACAATTGGCAATTGCTATGTGGTCACAATATGGTTATGATATTAATATTTTTAAAGTTCTTTTTATGTTAGCAATACATGAATTAGAAGAAACTGTGATTGGCGATTTAACATTGTGGGATATTTCAGCAGAAGAAAAGCTTCACCAAGGACATCAGGCTGTGCATATGATCTTAAAAGATTTTGTAAGACAGGAACAAATAGAATCGTTGATATTTGAATTTGATGAAAGGAAGACTCCAGAAGCACGGTTTGCTTATTATTGTGATAAGTTAGAATGTGACATTCAAAGCAAATTGTATGGAGAAGAAGGTTGTGTTGATTTAAATCATCAAGAAGGAAATGTTGTGTTTCACGATGCAGCAGTACATCGTTTACTTAATGAAGGTAGGGATTGGGCTTCTATGTGTTTAGCATTTAGTAGAGAAAAGTATGGTTATGATGTTAATTTTATTGAGGTATCCAATTATGTTGAGCGACATCCGATTGGGAAATTGAAAGTAAAACAATAATGATGCGTATTTTATAAAGTACTTTGACAAAGCGTATGATCACATGTTATAATGAATAGACTAAATATTTCCAGTATAGAAAGGAAGTAATATTATGAAAATTAATAGTGTCGATTTGGTTGTGAGTGCAGTAAGACGCAGTCAGTATCCAACAGATGATAAACCAGAGTTTTTGCTTGTTGGAAGATCTAACGTTGGGAAAAGTAGCTTTATTAATACGATGATTCATAGAAAAAATTATGCAAGAACTTCTGCCACGCCGGGGAAAACGCAGACGATTAATTTTTATTTGGTGAATGATGCGTTTTATTTAGTAGATGCCCCAGGATATGGGTATGCAGCATTGAACAAGACCAAGCAAAAAAAATTTGGTTTAATGATGGAGGATTATTTGAAACATCGTCCAAACTTAAAGCAAGTATTTATGTTGGTAGATTTTAGGCATAAACCAACAAGTGATGATTTGATGATGTATAATTTTTTGAAGTATTATAAATTACCAGTTACTATTGTTGCGACTAAAATTGATAAAGTTGGAGTAACATTACATCAACGTCAAAGAAATGTGATTTTAGATGAATTAGAACTTGTTGTAGGAGATGATTTCGTATTATTTTCTAGTGTGACGAAAGAAGGAAAAGAAGAAATTAGTGAGAAAATTATTCGAACAATTTAACCATGATCTTGATTGTTTCATATAATAGTCTAGGTGATAAGATGAAAGTAATGAAATTAGATCAGGAAGATGTGGTTATTTTTTTGCCAAATTTTTCTTTTGATTTATTAAATAGAGATGTTTTAGAGGATTATTTTAGGGATTTATTTTTAAAGTTAGAGGATTGTTATGAAATTGAGATGAATGGATTTTATCAAATTGATCTTTATACTGATTCTAATTATGGTACAGTGGTAAAGATAGAAGGGGATGATATTCCATATTTTGATTATTTTGATCATCAAGTGGAAATGAGTATACATGTGAATAAGGAGAACTGTTTTTTGTACCAAGTAGAAGATATTTTAGATTTGCCTTCTGAAATTTTAGAAAAGTCTAGTTTTTATCAATATCAAAATTCTTTTTTCATTCAATTGAATGAGGCAGTTTCGAAGCCTAATTATATTCGGTTATCAGAATATGGTAGTTTGGTTTATGGTGAGATGGCGAGAAAGATTATGAATTTTGGAAAGTTATTTCGCAAGAGTCTTTGTTAATTGTTTTATATTGTGTTATAATGGATCAAATGAGGTGATAAGTATGAAAAAACCTGTAGTCGCACTTTTAGGTAGACCGAATGTAGGAAAGTCTACTATTTTTAATCGTTTGATCGGGAAAAAGGTGTCTATTATTGAGGATACTCCTGGAATTACAAGAGACCGAATTTATGGGACTGTGGTTCATAATGATAAAAGTTTCCATTTGATTGATACGGGTGGAATTGATGAGACTGAGGCGAGTTTTAATATTGACATTAAGGGTCAGGCTGAACTTGCTATTGATGAGGCAGATTTGGTTTTGTTTGTCGTCGATGGAAAAGAAGGGTTAACTTCCAATGATTTGGTTGTCAGAGATATGCTACGGAAGTCTAAAAAAGAGGTTTATGTTGTAATTAATAAAACAGATAGTAAATTTTATAAAGAACATCAATACGATTTTTATGAGTTGGGATTTGATCAATACTTTGAAGTAAGCGGAGAACAAAATTTAGGGATTTATGATTTGTTAGAAGAAATTACGAAGAATTTTAATTTTTTAGAAGAAGAGAAAAGTAATGCGATTCATTTTTCTGTGATTGGAAGACCAAATGTGGGAAAGAGCAGTTTGGTAAATGCGATTTTAAATGAAGATCGTGTGATTGTTTCTTCTATTGCAGGAACGACTCGGGATGCAATTGATACGCCATTTACTTACCATGGAGAAGAGTTTGTGGTGATTGATACTGCTGGAATGAGAAAACGTGGGAAGATATATGAAAATGTAGAACGGTATAGTTTATTACGTTCTATGAAGGCAATTGATCGTTCTGATGTTTGTTTGATTGTGATTGATGCAAGTACTGGAATTATTGAGCATGATAAGCATATTGCAGGATATGCATTAGAGGCAGGAAAAGCAGTTATTTTGGTTGTAAATAAATGGGACACAGTAGAAGATAAGGAAATTGCTATGAAAAATTTTACGAAGGAGATTCGAAGTGAATTTCAGTTTATGACTTATGCTCCCATTGTGTTTTTATCCGCACTTACAAAAAAGAGAATTCATACATTGATGCCAGAGATTCAGCGCGTTTATGGAAATAGTAAACGAGAGATTAAGACGAGTTTATTAAATGATGTGATTAATGATGCTTATGCACTGAATTTACCACCTTCTTATAAAGGGAAACGATTGAAAATTTATTTTAGTAATCAGGCAGGGACTTGTCCACCAACATTTCATATGCAGGTGAATAATAAAGGGTTGGTTCATTTCTCATACGAACGTTATTTGGAGAATAAGATTCGTGAGACGTTTGATTTTGAGGGAACTCCAATTGTGATTCGTTTTAAGAATAAAGGGGAACAGGAGCTGTAGGAAACGCATAGTAGCGTTTTTTTGATAAGAAAATACATTATTTGTATTATAAACTCAGTAACCTTTCTAAAAGTTTTTCATATTGTAACGTAGGAGGGTATGTTATGTTTAACTTTTCAGATAACTTCTTTAATAAAATTGAGAAAAAAACAAATGTTGGAAAAGATACGATTTTAGAACTTGCATCGAAACTTCAACAAGGAGATATGAAAAATGAGAATACATTACGAGAAATTATTCAAGAACTTGGAAAAATGACAGGAAGAGAAGTCAGTAAGGAAAAAGAAGATAAAATTATTTCTGCTGTTGTGAATGATAAGGTACCAAAGGATTTAGATAAATTTGTATAAACATGATTCGTCATGTTTTTTTGTTCTAACTGTAAAAATATTTCATATAGTTTATTGAAAGTAGGGATGATATGGAAAAAATAGATATTATCAAAAGTATTACAGAAAGAACAGGTGGAGATATTTACCTTGGTGTAGTCGGTGCGGTTAGAACGGGAAAGTCAACGTTTATCAAAAAAGTAATCGAAAACTTAGTCGTTCCTAATATTGAAGATGAATATGAGAGAAAACGTGCCTTAGACGAAATACCACAAAGTGCTCAGGGAAAAACAATTATGACAACAGAGCCAAAGTTTGTTCCAAGTAATGCAGCATCGATTCAAATTGATGATTTTACGGCAAATATTCGGCTTGTAGATTGTGTGGGATATGTAATTCCTGGTGCTAAAGGATATGAGGATGAAAATGGTCCAAGACTTGTGAAAAGTCCATGGTATGATGAGCCGATTCCTTTTGTAGAAGCAGCAGAAATTGGAACCGAAAAAGTGATTCGGGATCATTCAAGTATTGGTATTGTGGTAACTACTGATGGTTCTATTGGTGAAATTACTAGAAGTAATTATATTGAAGCAGAGGAAAGAGTCATTACTGAATTGAAAGAGATTGGAAAGCCTTTTATTGTTCTTTTAAATTCAACACATCCAATGTTACCAGAAACTGAAAGAATGGCAGAAAAATTACATGAAAGTTATGGTGTACCTGTAATGCCTATTAGTATTGAGAATATGACTGAACGTGATATTTATTCTATATTAAGAGAAGCTTTGTATGAGTTTCCTGTGCTAGAGGTAAAAGTGGATATGCCAGAATGGATTGCATTACTTGCGCCTAATAATTGGTTAAAACAAATTTATATGGAAAAAATTCGAGAGAGTGTTGTAGAAATTGATAAATTGAGAGATATTGATACGATAACAGAACATTTCACAAATTGTGAATATATTAGCAAAGCATATCTTTCTCAGGTAGATACTTCTACGGGAGAAGTTACGGTGACATTACAAGCTCCATCGCATTTATATGATCAAGTTTTAAAGGATATTATAGGAGTAGATATTACTAGTCGAGCTCAATTACTCAATTTATTTCAAGAGTATAATGAAGCGAAACAAGAATACGATCAAATTAAAGTTGCACTTAAAACGGTGAAAACAACAGGTTATGGTGTTGCATGTCCAAGTTTAACAGATATGAAACTTGATACTCCAGAAATTATTAAGCAAGGAAGTCGTTATGGAGTAAAATTAAAAGCAGTAGCACCTTCAATTCATATGATTCGTATTGATGTGGAGTCTACTTTTGAACCAATCATTGGATCTGAAATTCAAAGTAAAGAATTAATTGACTATTTGATGAAAGATTATGATACGAATCCAGATAATATATGGAAAAGTGAAATTTTCGGTAGAAGTTTGGACGTGATTGTGAAAGAAGGAATTCAAGCAAAATTGTCATTAATGCCTGAGAATGTTCGTTATAAATTACAACAAACTTTGACAAAATTGGTGAATAAAGGATCTGGCAATTTATTTGCGATTGTTTTGTAAAATATAAAAAGAGATGAAAGTTGTTCATCTCTTTTTTGTTTGTTTTTTTCACTATATTATCTTGCTCTTTTGCGGGGTTCTGCAGTAATTTCATCTACGCTTTGCATAATCCCATTTGTTCTTCCTCGTAATAATTCTACTAGTGTTTCAGCGACTGTTGTCCGGCTTCGATATTCTTCTACAAGTTTTTTTTGTTCAGCAATCGCTGTTTGTAGTTCATGATTCTCAAGCTCTAATTCTTTCATTTCAATTCTCAATGCTTTTTCATCATCTGCTTGAAATGTGGTTCCAGATTCTCCTACTTGTTTCATTAGAGAATAGTTTGTTTTTTGGAGTTGTTCAATTTGTTTATTTAAAACTTCAATTTGTTGTTTTAATTTTTTTGTAAATTCACTTAAATCTGTGTTTTCTTGTGCTAATTGTTCGTTATTTCCTAAAAGTTTTTGACAGTATTTTTCCATAGAATGAAGATGATCTGTTAGTTCTATTGTAACAGGATCGGGTTCTGTTTTTTTTGAGTCTTCAGGTTTTTGTTGTGCAGGCTTTTGAATGTTTGATTTTTTTGGTTCTTCCGATTTTTGTGGTAGTACTGGTTTTATTTGAACGTTTGATTCTGCTTTTTTTGCAGGTTTTAATGGTAGTGGATTTTGTTCTAATTGTTTTAAGTATTTTTCGTATCTTCCTAATTCTGCGATTTTGCTAATTGCAAAAGGAGCAGGAATTTGATATTCTTCTGAGATAATTCTAATATTTTTATTACAACGCGTTTTATAGTCATCTAAAAATTGTTTGTTATTAGGGATAAAAATATTGGTTTTTACTAAAACAGAGATTTCTTTTGCTTTAGAAGGATCATTTGTTTGACTGTCTGGAATTTGGTATATTTGAAATAATTGTTCTAATAATTGAATTTTAGATTTTGGATCAGTTGCTTTTTTTATTGCCTCTGCTTGTTCTGTACGAATTTTTTGGGCAAGAAGTAAGACAGAGCAATACTCCTCATAAGATAGCTCAGAAAGACTAGATACAATTGTTTCTGATTTCTTTTTAGTACTCATGGTTCTCACTTCCTATCTTTATAAATTATAATATAAAAGTGTGGTTAAGTCAATGTTACCTTAAAAAAATGTCAAAATTGCTGTTTGTGGGAATGCTTTATTTTATTGTGTGAATCATGATATCGATCTTTTTTATTGCTGAGTAGTAACTCAAAAAAACAATCTCTATTGAAATTGTCTAATTTGTTTTTCGGTTAAATTTGTTGCTTTCATAATCACATTGATATCAATACCAAGTTCCAATAAATTACGGGCTGTTTCTAATTTTGCTTGTCTTTTTCCCCTTTTTTCGCCACGCTTTTCACCACGTTTTTCGCCTCTTTTTTCGCCGCGTTTTTCTCCAGTTCTTTCTGCATCTAGTTTGATCATCGCTGTTGCTTCTTCAAACGTCATCTCTAACATTTCTGCCTCCTTCAATTTTTGATATGTTTTTAAATCCATATTGTACTGTTCTATTCGTGTTACTATTTTTTCAAACTTTGGATCTTTTTTTGCTTCTTTTAATATTTGTTTGCTCTTTTTGATTTCATATTCACTTAGATTGAATAATCTTGCATACTGATAATCGATTGTATTTTTTTCTGTTAATGATTTTTTGATATTCCATA
>CAJTLA010000030.1 GCA_910576985.1 uncultured Bacilli bacterium | reverse complement strand
CAATCTATATCTTCGTTTTTTATACATTTTATTACTTCGCCTTGAAAAAAAGAAATTGATATCCCGCATTTAAAAACTTTAATCCACTCATCATATTCTTTAGATATCAACATATCTTCCATATATGTCTCATTATATAACATACATAAAGACAAAATCTTATTTGTTATATCATCATTTTTATTGCTATCTAATATATTTATATAATTTGATTTTTTCAATTTGTAAGATAATTTTGCCCATAGTTTAATAACTTTTTTATAAAACTCTGTATTATAAATACTATCAGAATTTATTAATGTTTCAGAAAAAGTTTTAGGATTTATTTTTGCAAACCATAAATTCAAAATATTCTCAGCTCTTTTAGGTTCAAAGTCAAAAATTCTATTAGCAAACATTAATGCCTCATAAAAATAATTTATGTTCTCTTTAGATAATTCCTTATTTTCTAATTCTAGTATATTGGTTTTTTCCAAATTGTTTATTATATATATAGGTTCGTATTTTAAATCATAATATTCATAATATTTTATATGCTGATTTAAAGTACTAATTCCTTCACTAATCGAATAAAGTAAATTTATTTTTTTTATCTTTGTTCCTTCTCTTAAAGCTAAAATACTATACTTTCTTATCTCATCAATTGCTACCTTTTCTGCTAAACATTCTATGACAAATTTTGTATTAAAAATTTCACTAATCAAAGGAGTTTCATTAGCAATTTGTAGTAAAGAAATCATATTATGAGCTCTATTGTAACTTTCATCCTCTGTATTTAAATAATAGCTGGCAATCTTTTTTGAGACAGAAATATATATGGTATTATTATTCTTTATTATTTTAGATAAAAATACCCTTAAATCGTTATGCAAAATAACATATACATTATCTTCTTTTTTTACCATAAGAGGATACAGTGATTCTAACGCAGCATTCCAATCATCTAAATCGAAATTAGATATTTTTAATGCATTATTCATCACTTTACAGTTTATAGGTCCATTTGATAATACTATTGCACAAGCAATTCTATCAATAATAAATCCACCTTTTATCTTTTTATTTAATTCATTTTCAGCATGTCTCCATATCATTTCGTAATATTCTTCAATATCATTACTAATATTTTTTTCTTCTAATACTTTAATGAATTCTTCTAAATTTAGACATTTCTCTGCTTCTTTTAATGCGTAAATTACAGATAAATTATTTCCACCTGTTTTTTCATACAACATTTGAGCAAGTGCATTATAACTACTAAGTTTTTTTATCCAGCATATATTTTTCTCTTCAATAAGATTAATTATATCTGATGTAATCAAATTAGGGATATTTATCTCATGAACCTGACTATTTACATTTTTTATCCAGGAAGGATATTTAGAATACAAGTTTTTAGGTTGGCCAACTATTAAAAATATGACACCCTCTGGTATTTCATCTGGATTATATAATTGTTCTAAAAAAGTTGTTTCACATTCTGCTCTAGCAGCATGATCAATCCCGTCAATACATATAATACTCTTTTTATTAGTTTCTTTATAAAGTATTTCAGATAATCTAATAACTTCATTTCTTAACACTTCTGTACTACATAATTCGCTTATAATAGGAATATCAAATTTAGATAATTTACCTCTAAATTTATCTCTTATCTGATTTAATAAAGAAATCCAAAAATTTCTAGGATCTGTAATTCCAGAGTCGGCATTATATACCTTATCATTTAGTGAGATAGGTTTAAAAGCATAAAATCTAGCGACAATAGATTCTTTATAATAATAATTAATATAACTGACTGCACTAGTTTTACCACTTCCTGGATTACCACTTAAAAAAATCACTTTTTTTGATGTAGTATTTAATTCATTATATAATTCTTTACAAAATTGCTTCCTAGTCTCAAAAAACGGCATGGGTGGTAAAATATCTTTGGATTTTTCAATATTTACATCACATATTATTTCTAAAATATCTTCTCTTCTAATTTTTTCATTCTTTCTTCTAGTAGTTGTCCAATTTCTTAATTCAGCAATTAATAATTTAAATACTTTATTAGAAATAATATTATCACATTTAAATGACTTACTTATACTTTTAATTATATCTTTTTCCATCTCATCAAGAGATTTTTGTTCTAACTTGATTTCAAACAAATTTAAAAATTCAAATTTATTATCGATAGGTATTTCTGCTAAAAACTCTATCCATTGTTCTTGCATATTAATATCTTCAAACTTTATACTATCCATACTTTTGATTGTTTTTAACTTTTCATCAATTTTACTTAAGAATTCTTCTAATGGTACTGTAATGTATGAATTTTTAGTTATATTAGATATTCGTTTAACACTTTTAAAGCCCGCTTTTTTATTAGTATATAAAATAGGTCTAGCTTTGCTTGATGAATATTTTTCCCATCCTTTGGCAATTGCTGCTAATAAAGATAAGCTTTTTTTATCTTTTTTATAAATTAAATTTGAAAAAGTAACATTTTCACCAATTCTAGTATGTTTTACCTGATAGCATAATTCAAATCCATCATTTTTCCCAACAATAACATCATCAATAGTATCATGTGTTGAACTTTGGAAAATAACATATTCAATTTTATTTTCTGGGTTTAACATATTTACTATATTTTTAACACCAACATACCATTCATACCAGTATGGATCTCCTATTCCTGGAGTACTCATTTTTCACCTCCACTACACAAACTTAGTTTGAATTTTGAAATATAGCTCAAATTAATCCATAGTCTTAAACAGCTATAGGTATCATAACTTCATTTATTATCTTAATTGCATTTATGCAGTCTTCGAATGTAATTTCTTTCGCATATTCATATTTTTCTTGATAACTTTTCCATAATTTTTTTAATTTGTCATCATTTGTAATCATTTCTATATAACTATTACTATTATTAATAAAATCTATAGTTCTACGATTTTTGCATGTATTCACTATTGCTTGAAGCAAAATAGATTTATTAATTCTATTCCATTTTAAACTTGTAAACATATATAAATCATAATAATCCTTCATTCTTGAATTATTTATATTCCTACTAATAATCGATTCAAATTTTTCAGCAATTATTGTCTCATAATTATAACTCAAAATATTAATGATTTCATCATCAAATAATGTTCTATATTTAAATTCGGTTTCTTTATAAGTGATAATATCTCCAGTTGTTATATCAATCATAAGGTGTGTCCATAATTTATCAAATGTTGCTTTTAAGTTAATACAATACCCACCATATAAATCTTCTTCTCTAATCTCTCTAATATCAATAATCTCAAAAGTCATATTATCATCTATATTCATATTAATTAATTCATTGAATATACTTGTAATTGTTTCAATATTAAGTGGTAATCCCTTCAATGTAGCATCTAAATCCATTGTACTACGTAAATTAACCCCAAATATTGAAGTCAATAACATGCCACCTTTAATAATGAATTTTTCCCTATATTTAGAAATTGATATTCTTTTTAGCAACCCTTCAAACATAAAGCTTTGTAGTAAATAATTCGATGCTATATTTGTTTTATCTGATAAATTACGCAATTTTGCCTTTAAACTTTCTCTATTTGTTATCATGTTAACACCTCAAATGTATTTCTTACTTTTTCATATATGCCCAATTTTTCAGCATAGTCATATAATCTAATTATATTTTTATTTTTACTATAATAATAGTTTCTAATTGCTTTATTAAATAATTCCAAATCTAATTTGTTTTTATTTTTTATAATATCGCAAATACTTCTTTCTACATCATACACTCTTATGTTATTGCCATAATTAGTTTCAATAGTAGTTAAGCCTAACTCAAAATTTTCTTTTTTAACATAGTATAAATTAATATTATCATTTTTTTGTAATGAACCTTTATAACCACTTTTAACTGTTACATCATATTTTACTGGAATTCTATCACATAATCCGTGAAAATAAAGTGCAGTCAGATTAGAAAAGATAGCATATTTACTTTTATTACCAATAATAAAATAATCATCCTCCAATTCATTAGGCAAAGTATAAATGCCTCTGGATAATCTAATGATTTTATTTTTTGCAACTAAAAATCCTAAAAATCTTCTAGAAATTCCTACATTCTCTACTTCTTTTGTTGTAATATATTTTTTTGTCTTAAATAAATCTAAAATTTTATGTTCATTGCTCATACGAAAATTCCCTTTCACACTTAAATTATATCATAAATAAGTGTGAAAGGGAATAGATTTTATTTATTATTTTTGTTTTGGTTTAATAACTTCTAAACCACCCATATAAGGTCGTAAAACCTCTGGAATTACTACGCTGCCATCACTTTGATAACACTGTTCAAGAATTGCGATAAGTGAGCGTGGGCTGGCAATTACTGTGTTGTTAAGTGTTGCCAAGTATTGATTACCATTTTCAGTTTTCATTCTAATTCCCAATCTTCTTGCTTGAGCATCTCCTAAAGTAGAACAAGAACCAACTTCAAAATATTTTTGTTGTCTTGGACTCCATGCTTCAACATCACAAGATTTTACTTTTAAATCTGCTAAATCTCCACTACAACATTCTAAAGTTCTAACAGATAAACCCATACTCCTAAAGAATTCTACTGTATAACTCCACATTTTGTTATACCATTCCATAGCATCTTCAGGTTTACATAGAACTACCATCTCTTGTTTTTCAAATTGATGAACTCTGTATAATCCTCTTTCTTCAAGACCATGAGCTCCAACTTCTTTTCTAAAACATGGAGAATAACTTGTCATAGCTATTGGTAATTCTTTTTCATCTATTATTTGACCTTTAAATTTACCAATCATACTATGTTCGCTTGTTCCAATTAAGTATAAATCTTCGCCTTCAATTTTATACATCATAGCATCCATTTCTGCAAATGACATAACACCAGTTACAACATCACTACGAATCATAAATGGTGGTATTGCATAAGTAAATCCTTTACTTATCATAAAATCTCTAGCATAAGCAATAGTTGCTTCATGTAATCTAGCAATATCTCCAATTAAATAATAGAATCCATTACCACTTGTTCTGCCTGCACTATCTTTGTCAAGACCACCTAATGCTTCACATATATCAGCATGATATGGGATTTCATAATCACGAACAAATGGTTCTCCATATTTTTCTATTTCTACATTTTCGCTATCATCTTTTCCAATAGGTACACTATCATCAATTATTTGTGGAATAATCATCATTTTGCTTTTTAAAGTTTCTGATAATTCTTGTTCTTCTTTTTCTATACTTTCTAGTTGACCATTGATTTCTACAACTCGTTGTTTTTTAGCATTTGCTTCATCAACTTTCTTTTCTCTAAACAAAACACCAATTTCATCACTTGTAGCATTTCTTTCTTGTCTTAAAGTATCCCCATTTGATTTTAATTCTCTAATTCTTTGATCTAATTCAACTACCTCATCTACTAAAGGTAATTTTTCATCTTGAAATTTCTTTTTAATATTTTCCTTTACTTTGTCCTTATTTTCCCTTACAAATTTTATATCTAACATTTCCAATCTTCCTTTCTTACTAAGTATTATACCTCAACCATTTTTTTGTATATTTGTGAGAATTTTTAGTAATTGCCTTTATACACAAACAGCAACAATAACTTTCACATTTTCTAGATAAAATTTAACATTATTTTCGTTAATTGTTAAGCACTTATGAGAGTCGATTTTGCTTGAGAATTCAAGGATTTCAACCAATTTCCTATTTGAGTGCATATGGCTACTACAGGATTATTTAATGTTGCTACCAAATAATTTCCATTTTCTCCTTTGGCTCTAATGCTTAATCTTCTTGACTGAGCATCTCCTAAAGTAGAACAAGATCCTACTTCAAAATATTTTTGCTGTCTAGGGCTCCAAGCTTCTACATCACAAGATTTCACTTTTAAGTCTGCTAAATCTCCGCTACAACATTCTAATGTTCTAACAGGAACGTCTAAATTTCTGAAAAATTCTACGGTGAAATTCCACATTTTCTGATACCAATCCATTGCTTCTTCTGGTTTACAAAGAACTACCATTTCCTGTTTTTCAAATTGGTGTACTCGATATAATCCTCGTTCTTCAATTCCATGAGCTCCAACTTCCTTTCTAAAGCAAGGTGAGTATGAAGTCATCGCAATTGGTAATTCCTCTTCTTTTACAATTTGGTCTTTAAATTTTCCAATCATTGAGTGTTCACTTGTTCCAATTAAATATAAATCTTCGCCTTCAATTTTATACATCATTGCATCCATTTCTGCGAAACTCATAACACCAGTTACCACATCACTATGAATCATAAATGGAGGGATACAATAAATAAATCCTTTATCAATCATAAAGTCTCTTGCATATGAAAGCATTGCTGAATGCAGTCTCGCAACATCACCCATTAAATAGTAAAATCCATTTCCAGAAGTTCTTCCTGCACTTTCTTTGTCAATTCCATTTAGCTTTGCACATATATCAGCATGATGTGGTATTTCATAATCTGGAACAATTGGTTCCCCAAACCGTTCATTTTCTACATTTTCACTGTCGTCTTTTCCAACTGGAACAGAATCATCAATCATTTGTGGAATCACCATCATAATTTTTTTGATTTCTTCTTCTAGTGTAGTTTGCTCTTTTTCTAAATCTACTAATGTATTATTAATTTCTACAACTTTCGCCTTCTGTTTTTCAGCTTCTTCTTTCTTTCCTTCTTTTAAAAGTAATCCAATTTCTGCAGATGTACTGTTTCTTTCTTTTCTCAAGTTGTCTATTTGTTGTTGTAATGAAGTTTTTTTCTCATATTTTTCACTCACTTCGTCTACGAAAGGTAGTTTTTCTTCTTGAAATTTCTTTTTTAAATTCTCTTTTACTAATTCTTTGTTTTCTTTTAAAAATTTAATGTCTAACATATTTTTCCCTCTTTCTAATAAAAAAGACCTCAATTAGGAGCATTTGATGCGGTACCATCCTAATAAAAGTCTTCTTAATTTGGATAACGGCATTACCGGAAATGTTTTCATTTCTCTCTGAAGTAGATTCATAATATTCTCTTTATTCATTTCCACCTACCATGAATTCTCTATAAAAGATTTTATTATTACTATTCTTCGTCTTTGATTTCTATTTTTATTTTAGCATGTTCTAAAAAGTATTGTCAAGTGTCATTTTGATTCGTTCTTGTGTTTCTTCTTTTTGTTTAAATCCTAAATGCCTATATAATGAAATCGCAACTGAATTGTTTTTGTATACCCATAACATTAACATTTGATTTTTGTATTGTTTTTTTATCTTTTGAAGAATTGAGGTTCCTATTTGCTGATGGCGATATGATTTTTCTATAAATAGTTCTTCAATGAAAATAGTATTTGGTTCTATTTCATAATATCCTACTGTTCCTATTTTTTTGTTATCTACGATAATCATGTAATAATCTAAAATGTGTTCTTTTAATGTTTTCTGTATATATTTTATCATTCTATTTTGTTCTTTTTCATTTGGTGATGATTCTGTTATTATCGTTTCTAAGCGGTATTGATTAATTTGCTTCAGATCTTTTTTCGTTGCTTTTATTAAGTGGTAATCTTTTGATGGGTTGATATGAATGGTGACGTAGATAATTTTAGGATCAAATTTTTTTAATCTATTTTCTGCTTGGTGAATATATTCATGAGCTTTTTTGACAGAAATTTCTGCATCAACACTCACTTCTGCAATCAATTTATAATAAAAACCATATTTTAATACCATTAGATGATCTACATGTGTAATATCCTCAGTCTCTAAAATTAGTTCTTTTAATAATTTTAAATAGGTTGGGTTTGTTTCTTGTTCTTCTAGAATATGGCTCATATTTTCTTTTAAAATTTCAAATCCGATTCGAACAATCAGTAATCCAACTAAGATACTTGCGATGATATCAGCGTATCTAAAAATTGAAATGATTTGTCCTAATTGCATTAATACAACAGAGATTAATACAACAATTGAGCTGATGACATCTGTGCTACTTTCATAACCACTTGCTAATAAAATATTACTTTGATATTCTTTTCCTTTTTTGATGATGTATTTTGATAATAATAGTTTTGCTACAATCGTAATCATGCTTATGATCGCTGCTATCATACTAGGTATGATGATTTCCTTTTTGATCGATCCATAAATAATAGAAATTCCAAGAATTAAAATCACGAAACTTATAATAATACTAGTAATATATTCTATTTTCCCATGCCCATATGGATGCTTTTCATCTGCTGGTTTTCTTGATAAGTAATTCCCAATGACTGCTACCATATCTGTTGATAAATCACTAAAAGGGTGAATCCCGTCTGCAATCAAGGCACTACTATTACTCAAAAATCCAGTAATTATTTTTATGATTGATAGAAAGGTGTTCGTAATCATACTAACACTCATTACTTTTGTTACTTTATCCATAATTCACGTCCTAATTCATATGTTTTTATTTGGCTTCATACCAATTTTCTCCGTATTCGATATCTACTTCTAATGGAACTGATAATGGATAAACTTGATCCATTTTTTCTGTTACAATTGCGATTACTTGTTCAAGTTCTTCTTTTCTGCAATCAAAGACTAATTCATCATGAACTTGTAAAATCATTTTACTTTTGATATTTTGTTTTTCAAATTCTTCATAAATGTCTACCATTGCTTTTTTTATGATATCTGCACTCGTTCCTTGGATTGGTGTGTTCAAAGCCATTCGTTCTCCTCCATGGCGAACCATAAAGTTTTCGTTAAAAAGTTCTGTGAGTAATCGTTTTCGTCCTAGTAAGGTTTTTACATATCCATCTTTATAAGCTTGTGCTACAATTTTATCCATATAATCTTTAATACCTGGATAAGTGGCTAAATAATTATCAATAAATGTTTTTGCTTCTTTTGGTGGAATATTTAAGTTTTCTGATAATCCAAAACTACTAATTCCATAAATGATTCCAAAATTAACTGCTTTGGCCATTCTTCTCATTGTTTTGGTTACTTCTGTAATTGGAACTTTAAAAATATCACTTGCGGTTTTGGTATGAATATCAATGCCTTCATGAAAAGCTTTTTTTAATGCTTCTACATCCGCTATGTGCGCTAAAACTCGAAGCTCTATTTGAGAATAGTCACTACTTAATATCATGGAGTTGTTACTTGGAACAAATGCTTTTCTAATAATTTTTCCATATTCATTTCTAGCAGGAATATTCTGTAAGTTTGGTTCGATCGATGAAAGTCTTCCAGTTCTTGTTGTGGCCTGATTATAAATTGTATGGATTTTTCCATCTTCTTGAATTGCATTTTTTAATCCTTCAATATAAGTGGTATAAAGTTTCGTTAGTGTACGATATTCCATGATGGAATCGATAATAGGATGAACTCCTTGTAGTTTTTTTAATACATCTGCAGCTGTAGAATATCCTTTTTTTCCTTTCTTTCCATGTGGCAATTGTAGTTTTTCAAATAGTATTTCTCCTAATTGGCTTGGAGAAGAAATGTTAAATTCTGTTCCTGCTTCTTTATAGATTGTTTGTTCTAATGATTTTATTTTGGAATCAATTTCAGCTCCCATATCTTCTAAGTTTTTACGATTGATGTGTACTCCTGTATATTCCATATCTGCAAGTACTTTTGTCAATGGCATTTCGATATCAGAGAATAAAGAAGTCATTTCTTCTTGTTCTAGTTTTGATTTTAATAATTCTTTGGTTTCATATATAAATTTGGCTTTCATCACTGAATAATAAGCAATAATTTCTTCGTTTGGTTTTATTAGTTTATTGGGTTTTCCAAAAATAGTATCATAAAAGGCAATATCATAGTCCAATTGGTTAGCTAAATATGCGATGTCATCTTTTACATTATAATCTAATAAATAAGCGGCAATCATGGTATCAAATGTGTAGTTTAAATCATCAATTCCAAGATGCCTCATAACAACCATATTTTTTTTCAAGTCATATGTGTATTTTAAATTGTCTTTTAAAAAGTTTGGATTTTGTTTTAATACTTCAATGGGTACATAAAAAGAACGTTCTTTATGATAAACTCCAATTCCTAGTGGTTGGGCTGTATGATAGTTTGTTCCTAGCATTTCTAAGTATACAGCGACGTCTCCTTCTAAGTGAATTCCTTCTAAAGAAGAAACAATTTCTGTATCTAGTGATTTTTTGTCGATTTCTTCTTTTTTGTTTTTTTTGATAAATGAATAAAATTCTAGTTCTTCATAAAGGGCATTTAGTTCTTCTTGATTTCCTTGATAAATAAGTTTATCTGGTTCAAATTCGATTGGAACTTCTTTATAAATCGTTGCTAAATCATAACTCATGTACGCTTTTTCTTTGTCTTCTTCTAATTTTAGTGCTGTTTTTCCGCCTATTGTTTCAATATTTTCATAAATTCCATTTAAGGTTTGATATTCTTGTAATAGTTTTAAAGCTGTTTTTTCTCCAATTCCTTTTACTCCTGGAATATTATCAGATGCGTCTCCCATTAGAGATTTTAAATCCACCATTTTTTCAGGAGTAATGCCATAATCTTTGATAAAAGAGTCATAGTTATATCGAATATAATCTTTTTGTTTTAACAATTTCATATCGACATCGTTACTAATTAATTGAAGTAAATCTCGATCACTGCTAATAATCGTTCCAATCCATTCTGATTTTTCATCACAATAGCGGGCAAATGTTCCAATAATATCATCTGCTTCATAATGGTCAATTTCATAATATGTAATTCCCATTTTTGTCAGTAAGTCTTTCGCAATTGGGAATTGGGCTTTTAATTCTTCTGGGGTTTCTAATCTGCCACCTTTATATTCTTCATATTTTTCATGTCTAAATGTTTTTCCTTTGTCAAATGCAACCATAATATGAGTTGGTTTTTCTTCTGTAATGATTTTATTTATCATATTGGTAAATCCAAATAGTGCATTCGTTGGAAATCCTTTGCTGTTTTTCATAAAATTTCCTGTGTATGCTGTTGCATAATAACTTCGAAATAATAGATTATTTCCATCTACTAATATTATTTTTGCCATCTTATCACCTATTTATATTATACAGTAATTTTTAGGAAAATGGAATTTATTCTTGTCATGATTTTGATATCTTCGCTCTTTTGTGATGTACTGTTTTGTTCATTTTTTCAGATTCCTTACAATTGTCATTACCTGTTTTCTAGGAATGTTAGCTCAAAAAAACTTCTAGTTAATAGAAGCTTTGATCATTTCTAAAAATTCATCTTGTAATTCTTTTAAACGTTTTTCTGTATTTGCTTCAAAACGAACAGTTAGGTTTGGTCCTGTATTAGAGGCTCTTACTAATACCCATCCATCTTCAAAAGTCACTCTTACTCCATCTAAAGTAATCATTTGATATCCTTTGTTCATAGAATATTGCTTTATTTTTTCTACAATGTCAAATTTTGTTTCATCAGTTACTTCAATTTTTATTTCTTCTGTAGAATAATATTGATTGATTCCTTCTAGTAGTTCACTCATTTTTTTATCGGTATTGGAAAGAATTTCTACTAGTCGAAGTCCACCATAAATACCATCATCGAACCCTGGAAATTTGTCTCTAAAAAAGATATGTCCTGAGTATTCTCCTCCAAAGTCAAAGTTACCTTCTTGCATTTTCATATTGGAATAAGAATTTCCAGTACGATACATGACTGGCTCTATTTGTAATCTTTCTAGCTCATCAATTAAAGCTTTAGAACATTTTACATCGAATAAGGCTTTTTTGTTTTTCATCGTTTTGTATAAATGTCTATATACAATCACCATTACTAAGTCGGTTGGAATTACATGACCTTTTTCATCTACGATTCCAACTCGGTCTGCATCTCCATCAATTCCAATTCCAAAATCATATCCTAATTCTACTACTTTTTGTCCTAAGTCTATCATGTTTTTTGCGACACTTGGATCTGGATGATGATTTGGAAAGTTTCCATCGCTATCTGAATAGATGAGTTCATATTCAATTGGAAGTATATCTAGTACATCTTTGATGACAATAGATCCTGTTCCGTTTCCACAATCAGCAACAATTTTTATTTTTCGTTCTCCTAAATCAATTGATTTTTTTAGTAATTCTAAATAATCTTGTCTAATATCTAGTTTGGTTTCTATTCCTGTTCCTGTATCAAAATTTAAAGCATGTGTAAAGTCGCGGAATTCAGTAATTTGATCACCATACGCATTTCCAATTTTCGAGAAAGCTATTTTAAATCCATTATACTCTTTGGGATTATGACTCGCTGTTATCATAATTCCACAATAGATTTTTAAATGATACTTGGCAAAATAATACATTGGGGTCGTAACAAGTCCTAAATTAATTACATCTAGTCCTGTATCTAAAATCCCTTTCACAAGTGCATTTGACAATGATTCTGAAGATAAACGATTGTCATAACCAATGACTGTTTTTTCAAATCCTTTTTGGTTCATATATGTTCCAAAACTTTTTCCAATAGTATAAGCAATATCTTCATTAATTTCAGTAGGGTAAATCCCTCTTAAATCATATTCCCTAAATATATTAGGACTGATTTCTTTTACTAAATTCATTCTATCACCTCAAATTTATTATACTAAAAAAAAGAGTGAAAATATAGTAAAGTTTTGTTCATTGACAGCGATTGGACAAATACTTCTTGTATGAGGTCACAATTATCAAAAAAACTACTGATATTTTTTACAGTAATCTTTAAATACTTTGTTCAGTAGTCTTTTTTTGCACTTTCGTGATTATAAATTTCTCATATTTTCACTTCAGTTTAATTATACTTAGAAACACTAAATCATGCAAGCTTCGATAAAAAAGAGTGCTTCTTACACTCTTCTTTTATCCCCATGGAATATCTTTTGGATTAGTTCTTTCATGAGAAATCATTTCTACAATTTTTCCACTATTCATTTTTATTACTCGATCTCCAATTAAGGCAATTCCTGGATTATGTGTTACAATCACCATAGTAGTTCCTAATTTTTCATTCACTTCTATTAAAGATTCTAGTACTATTTTTCCTGTTTTTTCATCCAATGCTCCTGTTGGTTCATCGCAAAACATGACTTTCGGATTTTTTGCAAGTGCTCTTGCAATAGATACACGCTGTTGTTCTCCTCCTGATAGTTCATGCATATATTTTTTTTCGTGTTTTTTAAGTCCTACTGTTTTTAAAATCATATTAATATTTTGTTTTGTATGTCCTAATTTTGCTCCTACTAATACGTTTTCATAAACGTTTAAATGTTCTAATAAGTTATATGTTTGAAAAATAAATCCTAAGTTTTGTTTTCTAAATTTCGTGAGTTTATGATCACTAAAGTTAGATATTTCTTTTCCATCATAGTATATTTTCCCACTTGTTACCGTATCTAATCCAGACATGGTATTTAGTAGAGTGGTTTTTCCTCCACCACTTGCTCCTAAAATAATTACAATTTCACCTTTTTTTATGTCTAGAGAAACGCCGTTTAAAGCGTGTGTTTCTATTTCTCCTAAGCGATATGTTTTATATACATTTTCTAATTTTATTAATGTTTCCATAAGATCCCTACTCTCTTTTTAATGCGATTGCAAGTGGCACTTTATTTAATACTCGTTTGGAAAAGAAGATCGCGACATAATAAGCGATTAATAAGCCAATCAATCCTATCAGCGCTAGAAGTGGTGATAAGGTTACTGGGATTACCATTTCCATATCTGCAGTGAGTAATCCAATTATCCATTTTAAAAGCGAGGTCATTGCTGGTATTGCCAATAAATAGGCAATTATTACAAATGGCGTATAAATATTTAAGACAATGGATGAAATTTCTCCATTTTTATAACCCATAACTTTCATTAAAGAAATTGTTTTTTTATTTTCTTCGACTACAATATTGGCAATCACTGTTAATATGACTAGTGCCATAATTGAGGCGAAAATAATGACTACATAAATGCTACTATTAAATACTTCCAATTGTGTTTCTACATTCTTTTTAATATCACTTAAATTTAAAATAGTTGCTATTTTCTTTTGTTCTTCTTCTGTGAAGTTATTCATATTTTCATACATTTTATTTGTACTATAAATCATTGTGTAAGCTGCATCTGGTAACCCCATTTTTTCAGATAGACTAGCTCTATCTACGTATACATTATAATTGATATATTCTTCTGTAATACCAGCAACTTTATAAGTAATTTCTTTTTCTCCTAATTTTATAGTTATTTCATCATCTAAATTGAGGCTTAATTGTTCTTGCATATTTCTGTTAATAATCATGCTATTGCTATCTTCTAATTTATCATTTAATTTTTTTTCATTTTTATCTTTCAATGTCACAAAGTGCGCATCTACATCAATTCCATTGACCATGATTTCTTCTTCTACCTTTTTTTCTTTTCCTTTTTTTATTATTGTCTGAATCGTTGCATTACTTGAAAAAATCAAATCATCCATTTCTGTTTTTTTGTCTTCTATTTGAATTTGATTCATTGCTATCATGTACTGATACGAATAACTATCAAATGATTGATCAATTAGATGATTAAATAAATTTGATCCAATCAATACTAATACAATTAACAGTCCTGTACAAAAAGAAGTAAGAGTTACAATGAATAGTTTCCCAATAGAACGAGATGCTAAAGAATATTTAAATCGATATTTAAATGGTAATAATGAAGTTAGTTTATTGACAATTTTACTTAGTAAGTTTACTTTTAAGTTGCTTCCTTCTTTCAATAATGAAAGTGGCTTTTTTCGTAACATAATAGTGGCAATAAAATAACTTAAAATCGATAATACTATCATTGGTAAGAAAATAGAGGTGGTTAAGTAAGACGCATCAAATTTCAAATTTCCAAGTGGTATTGTAAAATAACTCATATATAAATTCGTTAATAAACCATTTAAACTGATTCCAATCATATATCCAATGATTCCACCAATGAGTGAGCCAATAATTGGATATACTAGGTAACTAATAGCGATACTAAATCGATTATATCCAAGTGATTTTAATACTCCAATTTGAAGTCTTTCATCATCAATTCTTTTTTTAGTAATGACAATAATAATAAATACAGCAATTGCAAGTAATAGATATAAGAAATAAAGTGCGAAGTCTCGATCTGTTTTTAATCCCATTTGAAGAGCAGAAGAACGAATCATTCTAGTAGCTGTATCCATATTCATTATCAGAATAGAGGATTCTTGTTCAAACATTTTGTTCATTTCTGAATCTTCTTGATTCATTTGTAATTTTCGGTCCACATGGTGATTGTATTTTAATACATACACATTTTCATTTGTACCAATAAATTGGTCATATGTTTTTTGATTCATAAAAATAATATTGTTTTGTTTTTCACTAAAAATTGGCATATTGAAAGAAATCATTGGATAAATATGGTCTGGGGCATAAGTAAAGCCTACCACTTTATACTTTTTATTATTTATTTTGTAGGTATCACCAATTTCAATTTTATTGATTTTGGCAAATTGTGGAAGCATGGTGATTTCGTTTTCTTGTTCTGGAAATTTTCCTTTTAATAAGTAAGTTTGATTGATTTTTTTATCTTGTAAATATGGCATTGCTTTAATTAGAACGTTATTTTCTTTGGTGGTTTTTGATTGTTCAATTTGATAAGTAAAATCGTATTTTTTGGTAATGGTATCTAGTTTTCTATTTTTTATTTGTAAATCGATTTCATATTTTTGAAAAACATCAGTGATTGGAACAGTCTCTTTTAAGTCACAGGAATCATCTTTTAAACAGTTTTTATATTGTGTTAATACCATTTTTTCTTCTTCTGTTATGTTTTTTAGTTCCTTCTTTTCCCAATGATCAATATCTTCTATAGTTACATCTTTGGTGTAGTCTACTATTGGTGTAAAGCTGATATGTTCTACGTTTTGTTCTTCTAAGTAATCATAATATCGATATTCTAATCGATCTAATGCTGTATTCATAGAAGTATAAATACTTGTAGATAATATAATTAAAAAAATAATTCCAAGCATTTGTAATTTTTTCTTTTTTAATCCTTTTAATGCATTTAGAAATAATAAATTCATTAAGCCCACCTCAAATCTGATGCTGCTGTTCTTTTTGTGTTGTGATAAAATTCTACTACTTTCCCACTGTTCATTTTTATTACTGTATGTGCCATTTCTGCAATACTTGGGTTATGAGTTACAATAATCATTGTGGTATGATATTTTTTATTGATTTCTTGTAATGATTCTAATATTTTTTTTCCAGTTTCTTCATCTAAAGCTCCTGTTGGTTCATCACAAAATAAAACTTTTGGATTTTTAATTAGTGCTCTTGCAATTGCAACTCTTTGCATTTGACCACCAGATAATTGGTAAGGGTATTTCCTTTTATGTTCTACCAAGTCTACAATGTCTAAAATTTGTTGCATTGAAAATGGTTCTTTTGAAAGATTCGCTCCAAGTTCTATGTTTTCTGTTACTGTTAAATTTGATACTAAATTGTAGCTTTGAAATATAAATCCCAAGTTATTTTTTCTATATTCTGTAAGTTCTTTTTCTTTTAATTGTTCTAGTTTTTGTTCTTCAAATAATATGCTCCCACTTGATGGGGTATCAATTCCAGATAATACATTTAATAAAGTCGATTTCCCACTACCACTAGGTCCTAAAATAACGATTATTTCACCTTCTTCGATGTCAAAGTTGATTCCTTTTAGTGCTGCATTTTCCATATTTTGTTTTGGATATTTTTTATCTATATTTATTAATCGATATAATGTACTCATAAACTCCCTCATTTCTTTTTTTATTGTAACATGTTTCTAAAGTACTGTCTATGCGCTCTTATAAAATATATACAACAAAAGTGTTCTAAATACCTACATTTTAGAAAAATAATTTAATTTTTTTGTTAAAATGTTATTAAATGGATTCCATTTTGATATTTCATCTGTTACTACTTTGCAAAAAAAGATGGATATTCCTAACAACAAAAAACAATCTCTATTGAAATTGTCTAATTTGTTTTTCTGTTAAATTTGTTGCTTTCATAATCACACTGATATCGATTCCCTGTTCCAATAAATTAC
>CAJTLA010000029.1 GCA_910576985.1 uncultured Bacilli bacterium | reverse complement strand
ATTACTACTCAGCTATTCACTATGAAAAAAAGGCTAATTTTTTTAACCTTGATATCCAAGCAATTCTTTATCATCAAAAATATCACGAATAGATCCTAATGGATTTATTTTTCTTTTTATGCTTGTTTTTATAACACTCATTGATGATGCAAACTCTTTTGCGCCTTCTACTGTTCTAAATCCTCCTAATATTTTTGTCTTATTTTTTATCATTCTTAAATCTCTTTCTATTAAATTATTGTCAAATGGTATATTATAAGCTCTTATATATAGTAACTGACTTTCTTTATATTTTAATAGCCTTCTTCTTAATTTTTCTACTTTCACTTTATATACCACTGATTCTATTTCTCGATTTTCTATCTTTGCCCTTTCTAATTTCGCACAAGACTAATATCTTTTACAGGATTTGTTCATTCTGATTATAGTCTATTTCAATTTCAGTAGTAAAAACTACAAATTATTCAGTCATTCCTAATTTCTTAGTACTACGCCCCCTGCTAACTTCTTGCAATAAACCTTTTTCGACCGATTTTCTTAATAGAATTCTCCTTAATTGTTTACAAGACCTCTCGCAGTAAGGCATATATCTTTCCTCGATTAGCTACTCACTTTACTACACAAAGTTACGAGTATATTTTAGACTTTAGTTTGTTGAACAACCTTATCCGTTTATGCAACCTTATAGTAAGTTCCTGTTCATTAGCCCTCGATTTTGTTCCACACTTCCTTTAGCCCCAAGCCTCACGACTAATGCTTTGTGACAGCCTAACACTTCGTCGATACCTACACGTGTATTGAACTTTCACCAACTAGATATATGCCATGCATGGCACAATCATAAAAGTGTGTAGTCACCTTTATTAACCTACACACTTTATTTTTACATTTTCAAAATATTATCATTTCCACTAAGATCTGAAAAGATCAAAAACATATTATTCATCTGTTTAGATTCAATCAAAAGATCATATACCACAATCATCTTCAGAAATCTCAATTATGATTCGTTTTTTAAGTTTTCTAGTCTAATAAAACTACACGAATTCTTCTAGCACTATCATTATATCCACTAGTAATTTGATTTCCAAGTCCACTAGATAAACCAAATATTCCAGCTGAAGCTTCACACTCATAATGACAACCACGAAGTAACCATGGATAACTAGAGTCAACAAAACTAGTTTTATCAAAATACCAACCACTCGTCTCACTTAAAGCCTGTCCATAGCATATTCCATTATTACATGCTGTATCGAAAGAGCTAGTCGAATAATTATCAAAATACTTGCTTTCTGGCAAAGTATCTTTTGAAAAACCAGACCTAGTCAAAGAAGAACTTGAACTATATACTCCCATTACATATTCTAATGTCCCTCCACTCATGTCATATACTCCATATATTGTTCCTGTTGTTGAGGCCCCCGTTCCTTCTGGGCTTACTTCATATGTATATTTGGCACCATAACTAACAGAGCTTCCAGGAGCACCAAAACTGTATCCTGTATCTTTCAATGGATGACTATTAATATATATTTCTTTATTAGCCCCTGAGTAATCACTATTTCCGTATTTTCCATATTTACTTTGACTTAAATATGCTATCGCTCCCCACTCGCTATTCTTCATCATATGGGCATCTGCACTTGTACTTATTCCATAATTATTTCCTGATTCACTAAATTTTTTAGCTGCATTAAATTGACTTCTTAAAGAAATATTTCGCGCTAAAGCTAAAGATCCCTCATTTGGTCTTATTATTGGAAAATCTTTGCTCCCTGTTGTCTCAAATTTTCCTGCCCAAAATCCTGCTAACTCCTGATTTCCAAATGTAAAAGCTGGATGAATTTTATATTTATAAATATTACTCGCAGTGGTTTGGCTCTTGGGTATAAAATTAATCTGTATTTCTCCTGGTTGTTCTTTCGAGCCTCCTGCATAATTTCTTATACTTATGTAATCATATTCATACCTTGGGATCCATACAAAATGGGCATTAATTTCAGATTCTGGTACAACCGTTCCAGTAGGCGCATCTCTAAATGTGCTTGTCACACTTGCCGCATTCGCCCACATTTGTGAACAATAATCATACCATTGATTTTCACCAGCTGGATTGTTTCTGTCCGCTACTACCCAATCGCTTCCATTCCATTTTATTGGTAATAAACCATTTGATAAGGTGGGACTTGGAATATTAGGATCAACACAAGCAGAACTTACTTCAAATGTTTTTCTTGCAGATTGTGTTAAACCATTCTGGCCTGTTGCTGTACATATTATCTCATGTGTTCCTACTGCCAAACTATTTGTATTTGTTATTGTGGTACTTCCATTTTTACAAACAATACTACCTTCTCCACTAATACTCCATGATGGGGTATTAAAATAACTTGTTATTACATGACTTTCTCCTTCTGTTATAGTTTCTACAGAACTTAATTTTACTGTAAATATTGGTGCTGTTTTATCTATTTTATATGGTCCAAATGTTGCTGTCCTTTGATTTCCAGCGTTATCCTCCGTTGTTACAACTACACTTTTTCCTGTCGTATTACTTGTTAAACTTGTCGGTGATACTGTTGTGCTCTTATGTCCTGATAATGTATCTGATCCATTTGTTATACTAAATGTTATATCACTTGTATACCATCCATTACTTCCCATTGTTCCATTTGGACTCACACCTCCAACAATTGGATCTGTTACATCAATTTTGTATTCTCCACTGCTTAACGTATTTACGTTATTATACACATCACTTCCTAATAACTTAATACTATAAATCCCACTTTCATTTAATGTAACATTTGCTGACGCATTTTTTCCGCTTACACTCACGTTACTTACTCCCTTTGATACACCATCTTTCACCACTTCATAAGTAAATGTTTTTAAATTACTATTATCTGTTGCTGTTACTATAATCGTTTGAGCTTGTGTCCAAATATCTCCTGTACTTACATTACTAAAATTCAAGATTGGTCCTTCTGCTTCTACTATGGTAAACCTTCTTATAACAGTTTCTTCGTTCCCAGCTTGATCAATCACTTTATAAGTAACTGTTTGTTCCCCCAATATTGCTGTTAAACTGCCACGTGTCTCTACTCTTGGTGTTACCCCACTATTATCACTTACGATAACTCCTGTCATTAAATCATATCCTGTTACTTCTGTAATCTTAACATTTGTATTCTCTGGTACTGTTATACTTGGTTTCGTAGTATCTATTTTATAAATTCCTGATGTTACTGTTCTACTGTTATTACTACTATCTACTGCTGTTACTTCTATTACATAATTTCCTGTTCCTTCATTTAATGTAACTTTTCCTCCATTAATAATTGTTTGTTCCTCTCCTCTTACATTATCTTTAATAACCACATATGTAATACTATTTACTTTTATATTATCCGTTACATGAATTGTAACTGTCTTACTCTTTACAAACGTACTTTCTTCGTTTGGACTAATTACAATTTCAGGTTTGGTTCCATCTACTACTACAAAAGTACGCTCTTTACTACTACGATTTCCTAAAGAATCACTTACTGTATACGTTACCTTATAAGTTCCAGGTATCTTCTCCAACGTTCCTGAAGTTTTAATTTTACTATGGTCAATGACACCTTCTACATTATCAGTTACTGTGACTCCTGTAAACAAATTATATCCATCTACTTCTTCTGATTCTAAAGAAACTACTTCTGGATCAAACACAATTACTGGACCTAATGTATCTATTTTATATATTCTACTAACTGTAGAAGTGTGATGATGATCATCTATTGCTGTTACAATCACCTCATAAACTCCTGTTTCATTTAATAAAATCGTTTTTGTTAATCCATATACTGTTTCTGTTTTGATACTTTCATTATCCTTCTTAATTTCATATGTAAAACTTTCTACAGTATTTGGTTTCACGCCACTTACATTGATTAACACTTCTTTTTCTTTCTCATATGTTCCACTGGATTCTGTCATTGTAATCACTGGTTCCATATTTAATACTGCTACTGTTCTAATGACAGATGCTATTTTATTATTATTACTCGTTTGATAAAGAATTTGATACACACCTTCTCTACTGGTATCAATCGAATCTACTTTACTTCCATTCAAACGAAATTCTGTCGTATATTCTAACTTTTTCCCACTTTTTGTTTGTGCTATTGCACCCAATTCTTGATAAGTTCCACCAATCTCTATATAAACCGTACTATCCCCATTTAATATTATCATTGGATCTTCTTTATCAACTTCTGGAATTGTTCCCGAACCATTTTCTATGATGTCAATTTCTTTTGACTCTCCATTCGCACAATACTCCTTATCACAAACATTATCAATCCGAATTCTTCCATCTTCATCTACATAAATAAACCCATTTCCATCTATTCTTCCATTAGTTTCTATAGATTCATTCCGTGCTTTATTATTCACTGTCAATAAGGTTAGCTCCCCTTGATTATAGAAATATTCTCTTGGAGCCTTAAAATCATCATCATGATGGTCAATCCTTACCACATCAACCAGTCCATCAATACTACGAGTAAATGTAGCTTTCTTTGACTTTCCAATCACATTCAATATAATCGGAGACACAATCAAAGCAATCACTCCTATAACCATTATGACCGCTAAAAGTTCTATTAGAGTAAAGGCTTTATTCCTTATGCCCCCCCCCTAGGTTACTATTTGTTAATATCATATTTTCCTTCCTCTCCTAACTTCAAAAAAATAATTTCTGAAATCTATTCTACAAATACAGTATAACTTTTTTTCATCAAATTTCGTCATTTTGTAACTATACAGTAACAAAAAATTTTTCAAAAAAATTGAAAATATAAAAAAGATACGAATTCATTCGTACCTTTATGAAATAACAAGCTCCAAAACATTTCCACGTTCACTAACAATTTGGAACTGATATGTTTTCCCATTGATCGTCTTCGTCTTACCAGTCAAATCCTGATTAAACAAATCTGTTAACTCAGAATAATCAGAAATATTAGAAGTAGTAGCCAAATAAATACGATAAGTTCCTTTTTTCAAATTACTCAAATCTAAATTTCCATCATACCAAGCCAATGACTTTGATAAAGAATCACTTTCTGGTAACACTGGATCATAATCTCCCTTAATCGCATTTATAGGAATAGAAATAGTTTCATACGTTTCTTGATTTTCAAATATAATTTTTCTTGATACTTTCACTGTTGAAGCCAAATTCATACCATAAGAATAAGTATATCCTTTAATATGTAATAGATTTTTATCATTAAAATCTAACTCAAAAAATTGATCAAATTGATTAAACGTATAAGTACTAGTTGTTCGATCCGCTAACTTACGATCACGAACGACAAACTCAACTGGCTGCTCTTCATTATAATAATTATTTCGAATCATCACTTCTTTTTTTCCACTATAACTAGTAGCTTGTGGAGCAAACATCTTGTTACTCAAAATAGAAACAGAAAACTCATGATTGGTATAAGCAACAACAGTCGCAACATAATTTCCATTTTCAATTCCATCAAAATCAGTTTCAAATTCAAACCAAGCATAAGAATAATCGTAGTTTCCCATTCCATAAGATGGATATGGAATTTCTTTGGAATCTTTTAATCTTCTAGCAGACGCTGTATAAACTTCATCCTCATTATCTACATTTACGAACATTACCATATAATGAATACCAGTATTCAAATTATTATTAATCCCCTCAATAGTTTGGAAACCTTTAATATACAATTTTCCATTTTTAGAAGAAATATGATCCAAATAGAAGAATGAATCTTTCTCTACCAACTTATCATTTTCTAAAACATTTTGATATTGAGCCTTATAAATTGTATTTCCAGTTGCTGCTACAACTTGTTTATCCCAACCAATAAAGACATATCCATCTTTACTAGGTTCCATATTAAAGATTGGCTTTTCATTAGCACCTGTATAAACCACCTTTGAAGTCGTTCCATCAGGATATTCTCCTCCATTCGCATCAAATGTAATTTGATAACTTGTATTAGAACGATAAACAGCTGTATAAGTTGTATTTTCTGTCGCTGCCTCTACAGTCTTATCCCAACCTAAAAATACAGAATCTTTCTTACTTGGTGCTTTAATATCTGGAATCACATACTCTTCCACACTCAAACTTTTGGTCGTTGCTGTATAATCATCAAACGTTCCACCATTTGGATTAAAATTAATCGTATAACGTTTCTTTTCTGCTTTTCCACCTTGAACATAAGTCAAATAAGACGAATGAATATATGCCACATTATGATCATAATTATAGAATCCTTGACCTGTCACATACCCAGTTCTAGAACTATTCAAAGTCGGATCAGATTGAATCTTATACCACACATTACTTCCATTAATATAATCACCAGTAACAGAAGATAACACAGTAACTACAAAATTATTGGTTGTCCCCGTATAATACAAAGTAGCTGCATTTTTATTTGGACTTGCTTGAATTGGATAATTTCCACTCCCCTCTTTAATTCCAAGACCATACTTTCTAAAATCTTGATATCCATATACTTTATCAAAAGCATAATAGTATTTTGCCGCTTTTTCTCCCCAATATGGATCAGATGCATATCTTACATTAAATCCTGATCCCTTATCACCAAGAAATCCTCCATAGTAATTATTTCCACTTGGGTTCGTATAACTTTGTGAAACAAAATACCTTGTATGAGCATAAATTCCAATTCCTACTGTATCATAATAATCCGCACTTCCTGGATTAGAATCATAAGCACTATGTCCAAATAAATTATTTCGATTGATTGCGAAATTACTCCTACCAAAAGCAGACTCATTTTTCGCAACTCCATATACCAACATTGCATTCGCCCCAAACTCTCCTTGATATTGAACAAACGTAACTTGTTCCCCAAACAATTGAGATTGACGATCCTGTAAAGGAGTACCTGGAACAGCCTTTGAAGTATAATAACTCAAATCCTGTTGAATCTGATTTGAAGTATAATTGGAAATAGAACGATGAGATAAAAACTGATAATAATTATAATAAGGACTTCCTACATTCACCGCATTTGTATGGACCCCATCTTTATAATCACGTATCATAGCCCTAAAACCTTCTAAACTTTCTGTATAAAAATAATGTCCATCATAACTCCAATAAAATTTATTATTAGCAACCCCTTTAGGAATTTCATGACCCAAAGTAATTGCTGTTATTTTATAAGCATTTGTATTTCCAGAAATATTATGTGTAAACTCACCATTTACAACTTGATAACTAGAAGTATATCTTGCCGCATAATTTTTAGGATTGATATTTACAACTTCTACTTCATTCGCATTTACCCAACCAATCACACCGGATAATTTGAATCGTACCTTAGTTCCATCTGCTGAAGTTCCTAAAAAGGCAGCATCAGCACCAAAAGCACCATTTGTATACCCTTGCTTATTATTGTGTTCAATTGTATAGGTTGTATTGGCATTTCCCTTTGTATTAAAATTTACCAAAGCATAAGTAGCATATCGAACGGTCACCCCATTCAAAATACTCCAGTTATAAGCACGATTTTCTTTTTCCCTTGCTTGAACATAATTATATGCCTCTTGATAAGTTCCAAAACTTGTTTTAAAATTATTAAGATTTCCATTTTCTAAATATACATCAAAAGTAGAAGCTGCTTTTGATGAAATGAAAGGAATGAAAAAACTACATAGTACAAATATTAATAAAAATCCAAGTCTTTTTTTCATGGAAAATCACCTCTTTTTACCACATCCTATTATATCAAACAAACCATTTTTTGTATAGTATCAAATTTCTATCTCTGTCAAGTAAATGATATGCACCAAAAAAGAAAAAATTGCCAAAAGCAATTTTAATATTTCCGATTACGTCCACTAAAGGAACCACCTAAACGTGGAGCATTGACTAAAACCCTAGGATTAAACATATGTGCTTCAAATTGACTCCAAAACATATAATCTACTAAATAATGTCCATTTGCTAAAGTAAAATGTGTATGCTGACCACTACTGCAACCATCCCAAGTCTCAATGGCAGGATTCCCCCCCATTGTTCCAATCTGCGTATCCATCGTAACAACCTGTTTATCCCTTACCATAATACTTCTAAGATGAGCATACATACTAGTATATTTTTTCCCATTAATATTATGGATAATATAAACCATATTTCCACCACATTTTCCTCGGTCTGTATGTCCAACTACAATTCCAGGTGCTGCAGCATAAACAGGTACTGCACTTCCAGATTGTGCCATATCAAGTCCTCCATGAAAATCACAACGATAACCATTTAACCAATAGCACCGATTTCCAAATTCACTCGTAATTTTCCCACTTACAACAGGACGGAAAAACGCAGTTCCTGCTGGTAATACTTGATTACGATTTACACATTGATCCACACTTTCATTTTCCCTACATTTTAATTTCTCTAAATATTGAATTTGATTTCTGATCATTTTAATTTCTTCTTCAATAGAAACGCTTGCTGCAGATGTCGCTTGTAACTCATCCCCAAGTTTCACCTTTTGAGTCGCAAGTTCATTCTGCTTTTTCTTCAAAGTCTCTTGTTTTTCAGTAATTTCTATTTTCTTTTTCTTATTACTTTCAATTAAGTTATTATATTGTTTCATTAAATCTTCATTATAAGAAGAAAGCTGTTCTGATATCGCCATTCGATAAATAAAATCAGTAAAATCTTTGGCGCCAAACGCAAATTCCAAATAAGCGGACTCTCCCTCAGCCACTTGCAAAAAACTAACCAATTCCTTGATTTCTTGATTTTTTGCTTCTATATCTTTTTCAGCTTGAACAATTTCATTTTGCAATGTTACCATATCATTACTAAGTTGATTGATCGTATTGGTATTGGTTGTAATCGAAGTTGCAATCTGGTTAATTTGATCTTTCGTAAGCTGCTGCTTTTGCTTATTTTCATTTTGTTGTGCCTCCCAATCCGCCAATTCCTTCCGATAATCTCCTAATGTCTTAGAAGCAGCCTCTACATCCATACTTGGAAAAATCAACCCTGGCAAAACAATAACAGCAATCAAAATCATATTACTTACTTTCTTCAATATGTTTTTCATAGAATCACCTACTCTTTCAATGACTTACGAATCTGTTTATAATTAGGACAATATTTACTCACTAAATTCCAAAAATCAGCAGAATGATTAAAATGAACGAAATGAGACAATTCATGAACAATCACATAATCTAATTTCGTTTGATCATATTCCATCAATCGACTATTTAAAGTAACAGAATTATCCCGTTTATTGCAAACTCCCCATCTCGTTTTCATATTCCGAATCTTAAGTTTAGGAGTAGGAATACATTCCTCAAATATCTGATACCAATATTGTAATCGTCCTTCAAATATCTTTTTCATTTCTTTCTGATACCAAAGTTCTAACTTTCGTTTATTTGGCGTAAATATTTTAAATCCATCAATCTCTATTTTATCAATTCCAGATACTACAATTATATCATAAATTTGACCTAAAATATAGAAATTCTCTTTTTTTTCTTCCTCTAGTTGACACTTCTGAATCATTTTTTTTAAAGAATCGATATTGTCAACCAATAGTTTCATAATTTGTCGTTCTGTTATCCACCTGTTTGCTGTAACAGTAATCACATTTCCATCTTTAACTCGAATATAAGTATTTTTATTTTGCTTTCGAATAATAGATACAGGATACACAATATCATCAATTTTAAATTCCATAAATTCCACCGCAAACCATTTTATCACATTTTCCAAGAAAAAAACAGTTTCAAAAAACTGTTTATACAAATAATGATGCAATTACTAATACAATCATAATAATTACAAAAATACTCAATACAAATTTCCAAATATATTTCATCCAATCTTTGTATGATACTTCTAAATAGCGAAGTCCTGCAATTAAAATCATACTTGTTGGTAAAATAAGCATTGCCAAACCATACATAGTTTGGAAAGCAAGTCCAATGACTGGTAATGTATTAGCATCAAACTTGGCTTCAAACATTCCACTAAGTCCACCAACCAAATAGTAAAAATCGTTATAGAAGAAACTTCCTATCAATGCAGAAATTGCGGTTGTAACAACATTGAATGATTTGGTTAATCCTAACAAGAAATTATTCATCGTATGATAAAGATTTCCTGATTCTGAATTCAATAATACTGCAAATATAATATTGCAAATCATCACATAGAAAGCAACACCAAGCATCTTTTTCGCACCTTCGAAAAAGCTATCAACAATGTCTTTCATTTTTAAACTGTAAATCCAACCAATTAACAAACTGGCAATCACTAATAGGGCAGACAATTCATAATATCCCCAATACCCAATTTGTGACACATTTCCTAAAATATTTGCTAAAATTGGATAATTTCCGATTTTTACATCCATAAGTGAAGTATGAAGTTCTTGGAAGAAATTAATCTTAAATCCATACATCCAATTAAACATTGCAGTCAAAGTAAATGCAACCAATAAAACAACAATAATCATCATTGGTACAGCACTTTTTTTGCTTTTACTTTTTGGATCATAAAATGGAATTTCTACTTCCTCTTTAATCACAACAACTTCTTCTTTACTAGCTTCTTTTTTAGAACCCTTCTTCTTTGTTTCACTAACAGATTCTTTCTTTTTTGTACGTTTTACTTCTAATTCTTTTTTAGCTTGTTTTGTAACAGACATAACAAGTAAGAATAAAAGCATAACAAACAATATGATTTTGGTAGCAATTTGATTATTCATGTCTAATTTCAAAAAATTATAAACATACCCTGCTGCATTGAATCCATATGTAGATCCAATCATACCTACCAATATTGCACCAACAGTAGAACCAATTGCAGTTAACTTGCTAAATCCCATTAACAAAATTACTGCTACTAAAAATGGAACAAAAATAAATAACGGAATGGTAAGACCATTTAATGAAGCAATAAGTCCTAACACAACCATCACAATCACTAAAAACTTACATTCTTTTCCTTTCCATTTTTTCGCTACTCTTTCCACAAATGGTGAAAATACTCCTGTTTTTTCTAATACGCCATAGAATCCTCCAATTGCAAGAAAGACTAATCCATATTGGAAAAAAGTACTAAGGGTAATAAGTGGTACTCGAAAGAAATCAAACAATCCAACTGGATCCGTTGTTCCTTTAGAAAACTCACTACCAGAATACGAACCTACTGGAATAATCCATGATAGTGCAAATAAAACTAAAAAGAAAATTCCAAGCGTTTTTAATAAATTATACTTTTTCATTTTCCAGACCTCCATCATCATTATATCAAATTTACAAAAAATGTAAAAGTTTTTAAAATATTTTTCATCTTTTTTTCACATCATTGACAAAAAAATCACGTTTTTCTATAATAAATGTTAGAAAGAGGAATCAAAATGAGACAAAAAAACTATTTTTGTTATAATGATAATAACAAACGCTATCATACATTAAACTACTTCTACCAAAATAAATTTCATTCTAAAATTTTCAAAATTAGTCTAAATGCTGGATTTACTTGTCCAAACATCGATGGAACAGTAGGTACTGGAGGATGTATTTATTGTTCTAACTTAGGAAGCGGCGATTTTGCAGGAAACAAAAAAGAATCACTAACTACTCAATTTTATCAAATAAGAGATATGATTCACAAAAAATGGCCAGAAGGAAAATATATCGGATATTTTCAAGCGCATACCAATACCTATGCTCCACTTCCTATTTTAAAACAAAAATACGAAGAAATATTAAAAATAGAAAATGTAATTGGTTTATCAATCGCAACAAGACCAGATTCCATCACAGAAGAATGCTTAAACTATTTAGAAGAACTATCCAAAAGAACATTCTTAACTGTAGAACTAGGGCTTCAAACCATTCATGAAAATACTTCTAAACTCATCAACCGTTGTCACTCATTAGAATGTTTTGAAAAAATGGTTCGAAAATTAAAAGAACGTAACATTCATGTAGTCATACACATCATGAATGGTCTTCCATTTGAAACCAAAGACATGATGTTAAAAACAATTCAATATATCAACAAATTAGGAATTGATGGAGTGAAAATTCATATGCTACACGTCTTAAAAGATACCAAATTAGGACTTCAATACAGTCAAAATCCATTCCCAATTCTAACAAAAAATGAGTACATTGATATCGTTTGTGATCAATTAGAACTACTAGATCCATCTATTGTAATCCATAGAATTACTGGTGATCCCAAAAAAGAAGATTTAATCGCCCCTAATTGGCTCCTAAAAAAATTTGATGTATTAAATTCTATTGATAAAGAATTGGAAAAAAGAAATACATATCAAGGATTTCAACTTTCTTCCCAAAATTTCAGAAAAAAAATAATAAGTGAAAATATACATTATCATGATCAAATATATACGTTTGATGAATCAAAAGAAACTTTGAATTTTTTAAATACATTAGTAGAACAAGACCACATTTTCACTTCCACTACACCCCCCACACAAAAAGGAACACTAGGTTTTATTTATTGTAATAACCCAACCTTACTGTGTAGAAACAACCTTCACTATTGGCAATCCTTATTACACAATCGAGGAATAATTTTAATAGAAAGTAAAAAAACAAATGATTTTTACAAAGAAGTAGGAGAAGAAATCTTCTTTCTAGACACCTATTTCTACACAATCAAAAAGAATTAAGAATCTAACAAGTTTCTTAATTCTTTTTCAGTTAATTTAGAAATAATAATTTGATCCCGATTTTCCCCTTCTACTACTTGATCACTCAAGTTTTTCTTCTTTTTCTGTAACTCAATAATCTTTTCTTCAATTGTCCCTTTGGCAATTAATTTTACAACTTCCACTACATTTTTTTGACCAATTCGATGTGTTCGATCCGTTGCCTGATTTTCCACTTGTGGATTCCACCAAGGATCCAAATGAATAACAATATCTGCACTCGTTAAATTGAGCCCTGTTCCTCCTGCTTTTAAGGAAATCAAAAATACTTTGGTATCATCTTCATTAAACGATGCAGCCATTTCCACTCTTCTTTTTGCTTTTGTACTACCATCCAAATAATAATAAGTAATTTTCTCACTATCTAATTCTTGTCTTACCAAATGAAGCGCTGATGGAAACTGTGAAAACACTAAAATCTTATGACCATTAGAAATAGAACCTTTCAAAATTTCTAGCAATGTTTTTATTTTACTTCCCACATGTGTTTCATCTTCTAATAAAAGCCTAGAATCAATACAGATCTGCCTTAATTTAGTTAATAATGACAAAATTAAAATTTGACTTTTCATAAATCCTTCTGTCTGTAATGTTTCTTCAATTTGGGTTTTGGTTTTTTCTAACCAACCAACATATAGTTTTTTCTCACTTTCATCTAATTCTACCAATACTTGATTTTCTAATTTTTCAGGAAGATCCTTAGCAACATCCATTTTTTTTCTTCTTAAAATAAATGGAGAAATCTGTTGATTTAGCTCTGACAATATTTCTGGAGATTCTTCCATCATTTTCACGCTATATAATCGTTTGAACTTAGATAAATTGGACAAATACCCAGGCATAATAAAATCAAAAATACTCCAAAGTTCCAATATAGAATTTTCAATTGGTGTCCCTGTTAAAGCAAACTTCACATCTGATTGAATCATTTTACAAGCCCTTGTAATTTCTGCATTCACATTTTTTATATTTTGTGCTTCATCAATAATACAAGTATCAAAATGTACTTTTTGATATTCTGAAATATCTTGTCGCAATAACCCATACGAAGTAATCAAAACTTGAGCTGAATCAATCCGCTCAAACAATTCATTTCGTTTTTCTTTGTTCCCATTCATCAATAAGATAGAAATATCTGGTTCAAACTTTTCAAATTCTGCTTCCCAATTATAAATAAGTGAAGTTGGAACGACAATTAAAAATTTTGCACTAGAATTTTCTTTTAATTTTAATTTAATATATTTAATAGTTTGAATCGATTTTCCAAGTCCCATTTCATCCGCTAAAATACCACCAAATCCACAATTAGAAAGAGTCATCAACCATTTCACGCCTACTTCTTGATAATCCCTTAAAATTCCTAAATCTTTTTTTGATAATGATATCTTAGTATCTTTAAACTGATTAAAATTATGAATAAGATTTTCAAAAGAGGAGTCAAACTTTACAAAATCCATTTCATCTGCCTTAACCATTCTCTCTATTTTCACACTTTTATATTTAGAAATAGAAACCTGATCCTCTAGTAACTGTTGACTAGTAAGTTCCAACTCATCAATTAAAGTTCCCATTTTTTGTAACTCTCTTGATTCCAGATTCATATAATTTCCATTTTTCAAACGATAATATTTTTTCTTTAATTTCACTGCATCCAACAGTGATTTAATTTCATTTTTATTGATTCCTTCAATACCAAATTGATAAGATAAAATATGATCTGAGCCAATTCCAAACTCACTTCGCACAGATGCCTTTTTAATAATCTGTACATCTTTTAAATTCTTAGAAACATAAACTTCATATTTTTCAGTCAGCTTCTTTAAATCTTCTTCCAAAAAAGAAATAATATCATCTTCATCTACAAGTTCAAAAAAGTCCTTTTTAGGATGAAAACCACAGGATAACAATTCGCCGATATAATTTTGCTCTACTTGTTTATCTCGCATCACATAAAGATCTGGTTCAGAAAATAAATTCCACTCATGATCTTTAATAAAAAGATTGATTTTTCCCATAATGGAATCTTTCTTTTTTTCAAAATAATATTTTACTTTTGGAAGTTCTAATATAAATTTTTCTTCGACTTCCTTTGTCATTTTTACCTCTTTATTTAAATGATATATTTTGGGCAAAATCACTGAAGAAAAATCTTTAAATTCCTCTTCTTTAAACAATAATTGCTTCTTTCGATTTTCTACCACAATTTTTAAAAACTCCCCTACTTCTTCTGAAACATGATAGCATTCATCTTCATCCATAAAATATTGGTAATCTTCTGTTAATGGTGTAATGGAATGATAATGAAAAGAAACCCTCAAATTCTTCCCAATTTCATCAATATTTGTCTCTATTGGATATTCATGTTTCATACCATAAAAAGCTCTTGTATAATATCCCAATTCCACCTTAAATGGATAATGTTCTAACAATTTTAAAAATTCTTTTAATGTCCTACCAGACAACATAATAGAGTTAATTTTACTACTGGCATAATAATACCCATAATAATTTCTAGACTCAGCTTGACTATCCACATAAAACTTTAAAAAATCTAATATTTTTTCATCTTCTTTTGAAACATAATACTCACTAGAACGATAAGAAAAGTTTTTTCCAAAATATACTTCTTCTTCACCTTCAGGATAATTTTCTAAAAAATTCTCTAATTGCTTCTTTAAAACATATAATTTTTCTTCTCCGATTTTAACAATCAATTCATATCCAATTTCATCATGAAAACCACTACTTCTTAAAGTCACTTCCAAACGAAGTCGTTTCTTTTTTTTTGGAGTAAATTTTGAAAATAAATAATGATTAAATTCTTCATCATATTGTTCACTTAAAACACTAAGACCTTCATCAATAATAGACTCATTCGTCAAGAAAAACATAATCACCAAAGCTATATGGGAACAATAGTCAATCGCATCAAATTTTTCACAATCACATTTTACTTCTTTAACATTTTTATTTTGATCTACCAATAAAGTAATTAAATGATTTTTCTTCTCCTGATATTGAAATTTAAAAAGTACTAATTTAGAACCTGATGGTTCACTTCCTAAATAGGTTAATTGATCAATATCTAAATCCAATGCTGCTACATAATTATTGATTCCAACAATATCAATAATGTCTTCCATTCTGACAATTTTTGGCATATTATCATCCCCCACAATAGTATTAGTATATCATAAATTTCGACAATTGGTTTTCTAAATTAAAATATTCCAGAAAAAAAAGTAATCTCCAATTTGATTACTTTTTATCATTGAGACTCAATTAGACTGACAAATGAAAAACAATCTCAAGAATAATACAAACAATTAATCAAGCACTACCACCCGGAACGAGATGTCGCCGTTCGCACCACCATTGCCGTTGTTGAAGTGGAACACCCCCGCACTCGCCGAATTGATATAAACTCCGCCACGAACGAACCACGGACCATTCAAAGCGACAAAACCAGCGTAGTCGGAATACCATCCACTTGTCTCACTTAAAGCATGTCCGTAACATATTCCTGAATTGCATGCTGTCGTTGTTGTTGTTGAGGTATAATTATCGTAATATTTACTTGCTGGTAAACTACTAAATCCTGCATCCTTTATTATTCCATTATACACCCCCATTACGTATGCCCATGCTCCTCCACTCATGTCGTATACTCCATATATTGTTCCTGTTGTACTTGCTCCCGTTCCTCCTGGACTTACATTATATGTATTTGTACATGAACCTGTTGAACTACTACTCGGTGTTCCTGCACTACACCCTATTGTATACCCAGTATTATTATTTATATATACTTCCTTATTTGCTCCACTATAACTACTATTTCCATATTTTCCATATTTACTTTGTGATAGATATGCTACCGCTCCCCATTCACTATTCTTCATCATATGTGCATCTGCTGACGTGCTTATTCCATAACTATTTCCTGAGGCGCTGAACTGCTGCGCTGTTGCAAACTGTGTACTTACATTCTGACTTCTGAGTGAACTTAAGTTTGGTTTTATTGTTGGGGTTGTTGCGTTTCCTGTTGTCTCAAATTTTCCTACCCATATTCCTGCTAACTGTGCACTTCCAAATGTAAATGCTGGATGAATCTTATAATTTGTTGTTGGGCTTGTTTTTGAAGTTGATATAAAATTTATATTTATCCCTCCAGGTTGACTCTGGCTTCCCCCTGCATAATTTGCTATGTTTACATAATCATATTCATATCTTGGAATCCATACAAAGTATGCATTTATCGCACCCTCTGGTATTATTGTTCCTACTGCTACATTTCTATAACTACTTGTTACACTCGCTGCATTCGCCCACATTTGTTTACTATAGTCATACCATTGATTTGACCCTGAACCATTTTCACTATCTGCTTTTATCCACGCACTTCCATTCCATTTTATTGGCACTAATCCATTTGTCAAACTTGGTTTATTTGCTCCTGTTTCATCTACATTTGGGGCT
>CAJTLA010000028.1 GCA_910576985.1 uncultured Bacilli bacterium | reverse complement strand
GAATATGTAATGGGAGTATATAGTAATACAATAGGGAATGCAGGATTTGGTAGTTTACCAGCAAGTAAGTATTACGATAATTATACAAGCAGTACAGCAACATCAGCATGTAATTCAGGAATATGTTACGGACATGCCCTAAGTGAGACGAGCGGATGGTATTCGGATTACTCCTACTTCGTTCGTTCGAGTGGCCCGTGGTTCCTTCGTGGCGGTAGATTTAACGACGCGAAGGATGCAGGAGTGTTCTACTTCAACAACAATTTCATTGGTAATGCGGACAGCAGCCTCTCGTTCCGGGTGGTAGTGCTTGAGTAATTATAAGTCAGTTCTAATGTAATGAAAGTAATATTTGATAATAGAAAAATGATGCAACAAACATCATTTTTTTTCTAAATTATTTGGTATTAAAGCTTCTAAATATTCTAATATTTCTTGTTTTGAATAATGGTTATGATTTCTGAGCCATTCTGTTCCAACATTAAAAACTGCTCCTAAATAAAATTTAGCAATAATGTCACTTGGAATCGTTTTTCCTGATTTTGGATGATCCATTTCAATTCTTTTTTTGATGTCATCATTTAGGGTACTATAAACCATATCTATAATCACACTGTTTCGATTGTGAATCATGATTGCCAGATACACATTTTTTTCTTTATCTACATGATCTAAAAAGATACGAAGCATTTCTAGATAGTATTCTTTAGAATTAGAAATGTGTGTATTGAAAGATAATTCATAAGCTAATGAACTTTTTAAGTTTTCAATTAAATCTGCAAATAATTCATATTTGTCATTGTAGTGTGCATAAAATGTGGAACGGTTAATTAATGCTTGATTACAAATATCAGAAACTTTAATTTCTTCAAATGTTTTTTCTTTTAATAAAAAAATTAAAGATTCATATAGATTTTTTCTTGTTTTTATAACTCGTAAGTCATTTTTTTGTTTCATAATAATCACCTTGTATTTTATTATAAAGTTTTTTACACAAAAGTAAAGTTAAACTACCAAACGTTGGATATTTAATAAACTTTTTTTTGAATTTTGTTGGATAAAAAACAGTAATTACTTTATGTTGCTCAATTTTTTATTTGAAAGTAATAAAATACATATCGATGGAGGGATGACATGAAAAAATTTATTACAGAACATAGTTTTTTAATTGTTTTCATTTCTTTGTTATTGTTGATTCCATCAATAATAGGGTATCAAAAAACCAAAATCAATTATGATATTTTGGTATATTTACCAGAGGATATTGAAACAATTAAAGGACAAAAAATATTAACTGAAGAATTTGGAATTGGTGCTTTTTCTTTTGTAACTGTTGATAATATGTCTCATTATGATATTTTAACATTAGAAAAAAAGATTCAAAAAATAGAAGGGGTAGAACAGGCTATTAGTATCGCAGATATTACAGATGTAACAATTCCAAAAGAAATGTTACCAGAAGAAATTATTCATAAAGTTTATCAAGGAGATCAAACTGTAATATTAGTGACTTTTAGTGGTTCTACTTCAGAAGAATCTACTATGAATGCTGTAAAAGATTTGAGGGAACTTGTGGGAGATGTTACTAAAGTTAGTGGCATGACAGCAATGGTACTTGATACAAGGGATTTGTCTGCACAAGAATTATTTGCTTATATTGTGATTGCAGTTTTATTATGTTTGATTGTATTAATTGTTGCAACAGATTCTTATTTGATTCCTATTTTTTTACTAGGTAATATCGGTTGTGCAATTCTTTATAATATGGGAACCAATGTTTTTTTAGGAGAAATTTCTTATATTACTAAAGCAATTACGGCAGTGTTACAACTTGGTGTTACCATGGATTTTTCAATTTTCTTATATCATAAATATGAACAAGCAAAGGAAATAGAGCAAGATAAAAAGAGGGCTATGCAAATGGCGATTGAGAGTACATTTAAATCAGTAATTGGATCTTCACTTACTACTATTGCAGGATTCCTTGCTCTTTGTTCTATGGATTTGAAACTTGGTTCTGATATTGGAATTGTGATGGCAAAAGGAGTATTATGTGGCTTTTTATCTGTACTTACTTTATTTCCTGCATTGTTATTAGTATTTGATCGGGGAATTGAGAAAACGAGACATAAAGTCTATATTCCAAAATTTAAAAATATACAAAGTTTTATTATTCAGCATAATGGAATAGTAATATTTATATTTGTACTTTTGCTTATTCCATCAATGGTTGGAAATCATAATGTACAAGTATATTATAAGTTGGATAAATCATTACCAGAAGATTTGGCAAGCTCTATTGCAAATAGTGAACTTGCAAAAAATTTTCATATTGTATCACCAGAACTGATTTTAATTGATAAGGATTTAAAAAGTAATGATTTGGATGAATTATTGGAAAATTTAAAACAGCAAGAAGGAATTGATCTTGTGTTAGCGCCTAAAAGTGCATTGAATGCAATACCAGAAACTATGATTCCAGAGGATATATTGAAAGTAGTTGAAAATGATATCTATCAATTAATCATTGTCAATTCTACTTATGAAATTGCATCACCAGAATTAGAAAAACAAATTGTAGAGATTCAAAAGATTGTGAAAAAATATGATAAAAATGCGATTGTAGCAGGAGAAGGGCCACTTATGAATGATCTTACAGCAATTGCGGATCATGATTTTAAAATGGTTAATTACGCTTCTATTCTTGTCATTTTTGTTTTAATGTTATGTGTTTTAAAATCTTTCAGTTTACCATTTATTTTAATTTTTACAATTGAGTTTGCAATTTTTCTAAATATGGCGATTGCTTATTACAGTGGAGTGACATTACCATTTATTGCTTCTATTGTGGTAGGAACTATTCAGCTTGGTGCAACCATTGATTATGCAATTTTAATGTCCACAAAATATTTAGAAGAGCGAATGAAAAATTCTAAAAAGGAGGCTATGAAAATGACATTATCTCAAACTGTACCATCGATTTTGGTATCCGCACTTTGTTTTTTCGCGGCAACATTTGGGGTGGCAATATATTCAAAAATAGATATGATTGGATCTATTTGCAATTTACTTTCTAGAGGAGCCATTATTAGTATGTTTGTTGTTATGTTATTACTTCCAGCACTACTGTTATTGTTTGATCATGTGATTATGAAAACTACAAAAAATATGAAGGAGGCAAAATAATGAATCGATTAAAAAAATATTTTATGATTGGATTGATTGGTTTTATTCCAATTAATTGTTATGCATTAACAAAAAATGAAACTATTTATACAAATTTAGATGAAACGGGAAAAATTGTGAATTCTAGTGTGATGAATCACTTATTTATGAAAGATAAAAATATATTTGAAGATGATACTGAATTAAAAAATATTTTAAATATTAATGGGAAAGAAACATTTACATTAGATAAAAATATCATTCAATGGAATTCAAAGGGTAAGGATATTTTTTATCAAGGAACAACGGATAAGGAGCAACCAATTGAGGTAGATATTGAGTATTATTTGAACGATAAAAAGATGAATGCTAAGGATATGATTGGGAAAAAAGGAAAGGTAAAGTTGATTTTCCATTTTAAAAATAAAGAGATGCATGAAGTAAATTTTTCTGGAATGAGGGAAACTGTTTATACTCCTTTTGTAGTAACGACTGGAATGGTTCTTAATAATCAATACAATGATAATATTGAGGTAGAAAATGGGAAATGGGTTGATAGTGGTTCTAGAAGTTTTGTAATTGGAGTTGCAACGCCTGGGCTTTATGAAAGTTTTCATATTCAAGAGTTTCAAAATTTAAATACGATTACAGTTTCCTATGATACTTCTAAGTTTTCATTTGAAAATATGTATATGGTTGCTACTCCAAAGATTATAGAGGAAAAAGATTTAGAAGTGTTTGATAAGTTAGATCAGTTGAGTTCTAATATGGGAACATTACAGAGTAGTATGAATCAAATTGAGAATGGTATTCAACAATTAAAAGTGGGAAGTTCTTCTTTAAATGAAGGGGCGACACAAATTCATTCTCATTTAACGACAGCTTTAAATTCCATTACTCAATTAAAAAATGGATCAATTTCCTTGACACATGGATTAGATACGATTGTAGATTCTTTAAATCAAGTGAAAGTAAATTTACAGAATAAAAATCTTACTGGATCAATTACGCAATTACAAACTTTAAAGATTGAAAATAATCATGCGATTTCTAGAATTGTTGGTCAAACTGGAATGAATTTTGAAACTTTAAAATCTTTTTATGAAACAAATCAGTTACAAAGTTATAATGGAACCGATCCTAGTTTACTTGCATTAAAACAGGCATATGAATTATCTTATTTGTTTAGTATGAATAATCAGGTAATTGATGAAACAGTTACTTCAATGAGTGGTATTTCTAATGAAGTAGGTCAGTTGCTTACTACTTTAGAGGCGGCAATTATTCAGTTACAAAGTGGTTTTAAAACTATTTCAAGTGGGCTTACGTCTTTAGAAAATGGTGTCAAACAATTGTCATCTGGAACGTATTCTTTGATGAATGGAAGTCATGATTTGTATAGTGGTGTTGTTACTTTAGGTGATGGTATTACAAAAGTAAATCAAGAGGGAATTCATCCATTATATGAATATTCTAGGAAAATTCATGTTTATGGTGGTAAGGCAAAAGAAATGATCCATTTGAGTAAAGATTATCATGGATATGCTACTAAGAGTGCTGATAATACGATGTTTGTTTATATGGTAAAATCAGTGAAATAAGGGTTTTTTAAAGAATCCTTTTTTTGACTTTTTCATTATTTTATTTTATACTTATTTTAGAAGGATTTGAAAGTATGAAAAAAGAAATAGTTGATTTATGGAGTTATGAACGTGAATTATATTGTCAAGGATATCAATATATTGGTGGAACTGATGAAGCTGGAAGGGGTCCTCTGATTGGGCCTGTAGTTGCTGCTTGTTGTGTACTTCCGAAAGAGTTTCATTTGGATGGTCTTACAGATTCTAAGAAGTTAAGTGAGAAAAAAAGGGAACAGTTTTTCCCTTATATTAAAGAACATGCGATTGCTTATGGGGTGGGGATTGTATCTCCTGAACGAATCGATGAAATTAATATTTATCAAGCGAGTAAGGAAGCTATGATGATTGCAATTGAGAAGGTTCGAAAACAGATTCCTTTGGATTATGTTTTGAGTGATGCAATGCCATTGGATTTTGATCTTCCATCTCTTCCAATTATCAAGGGTGATGCGAAGAGTATTAGTATTGCAGCTGCATCTGTGATTGCTAAGGTAACAAGGGATCATATATTAGAGGAATTGGATCAAGAATATCCAGAGTATGGTTTTGCAAAACATAAAGGATATCCAACGAAGGCTCATTTGGAAGCGATTCAAAAATATGGATTAATTCCTGGTTATCGAAAGACATATGGACCTATTAAAAAGGTATTGGAGGAAAGACAATGAATGTATTAATTTTTAGTCATCGTTCAGATAATGATGGGGTTACACCTGTGATTCTTTCTAAATTGGTATTTGATAAAGTAGATTTTATTTTAGAAGAGCCTACTACCATTGATGAGAGTTTTTTTAATTCATATCAGTCTGGTTTGTTTGATCAGTATGATTATGTTTTTGTGACTGATTTGTGTCTTTGTCATTCTTTGGCACAAAAGATTGAAAGTGATTCTAAAAATAAGGAAAAGGTTTTGATATTTGATCATCATTATACAAATTTAGATAAGAATCAGTATTCTTTTATTTCTGTCGTGGATACACAAAATGGAAGAAAAGAGTGTGGTAGTAGTTTATATTACCAATATTTATTGGAGCATTTTTCAAATGATATTTTGAAAAAACCTGTGGTACAGGAGATGGTTGAACTTGTTCGTTTGTTGGATACTTGGACTTTTGATAAGGAAAGTGAAGAGGAAGCAAAATGGATTGGTAATTTGTTTGATATTTATGGGAAAGAATATTATATTGAGTATTATTATCAGTTTTGTCTTTCTGAAGAACATTTTTTCTTTGATGATGTTCAACAACATTTATTAAAGGTAGAGGAAGTTCGTATTCAAAATTATATTACAAAAAAAGAACAAGAAATACATCCTGTTATGTTACATGGATATTATGTTGGTGTTGTTTTTGCGGAGTTTTATCGAAGTGAGTTAGGTAATTTTTTAGCGCATAAGTATCAAGATGTTTATGATTTTATTGCGGTAATTAATATTTCTAGAAGTGTTAGTTATCGAGGGGTAAAGGATATTGATTTGGGTTCGTTTGCGAAGTTTTATGGTGGTGCAGGACATAAGAAAGCTGCGGGAAGCGGTTTGCCACCTATGTTATTAGATGATATTATAAAGTTGATTTTTAAAGAGGTTATGATTGAGGGAGATCATTCATGGAATTGATTCATGTAAAGGGGAATACATATTATATTAAAAATGCGACAAATATTGGTGTTTATAAGGTTGATGAAAATCAAGTTTATTTGATTGATTCTGGAAATGATAAGGATTCTGGAAGAAAAATTTGTAAGTTGATGGAAGAGCATGGTTTTTTTATTGTTGGTGTTATATCGACGCATTCTAATGCTGATCATGTTGGGGGGAATAGAATAATTCAGCAACGTACTGGTGCGAAAATTTTTGCGTCTTCATTAGAAACGTGTTTTATAGAACATCCTATTTTGGAGTCTACTTTTTTATATGGAGGTTATCCATTTCAGGATCTTAAAAATAAGTTTTTATGTGCAAAGGAATCGGTTGTTGATTTGGATGTTTTACCTGATGGTTTAGAAGTGATATCTCTCAAAGGTCATTTTTTAGATATGATTGGTGTAAAGACTTCTGATAATGTTTATTTTTTAGCGGATTCTTTGTTTAGTGAAGAGACGATTTTTAAGTATCATTTGTTTTTTATTTATGATGTACGAGAATTTTTAAATACTTTAAATATGTTAGAGGAGTTAGATGGGGATTTTTATATTCCATCTCATGCTTCTATGACTAATAATATTAAGCCTTTGATTGAAATTAATAGAAAAAAAGTATATGAAATTATGGAAGTCATATTTCGATTTTGTGAAGAGAAAACATTTGAAGAAATTTTAAAAGCTGTTTTTGATTATTATCATCTTTCTATGAATGTGAATCAGTATGTGTTAGTAGGAAGTACGATAAAATCTTATCTTGCTTATTTATGTGATGAACAGCGAATCATTTATAAGTTTAAAGATTATCGAATGGTTTGGGAAAAAATAGATGTAAAAAAAGAAGGATTTTAAAAAGTTATGTCGTATGATTTTAGTAGAGATATGTGTAATAGTTAAGTGTTTTGTTGAGTTCACCTTCAGGAGGTGATGCCTATGATGAAAGGAAAAAATGGAATATTTAGTAATTTTAGTCATACTGATATTGCTATTGAACCAAAGGCCAAACATCAGGGGGTAAAAAAATAAGCGCTTAACAACTGTGTAAGCGCTTTCAAACCAACGATAACGCTTAACAGCCAAAAGTTATGCGTATCTCATTTTAATTATATGGAATAAATCCATCTATATGTATGGTATCATAAAGTTTGGAAAAAAACAATAAAAAAAGAATGATTTTAAAAAGTTATATTGTATGATTTTAGTAGTGGGTTAGATAAAACGTTTGACTGGAATAGTGTTAAGTGAGGGGTATCGTATATATAGTCATAGTAAAGCGTATTCATATGTGTTTAATGTTAATTGTCAATGCGATACTTTGAATTGTCACTAATCATTAGGTGAAGAATGGAATATTTACATTTTATTCATAGTGTGATAGCATATGTTATATAATAATAGATACATAATAGAGGGGAAAGTGTATGAAAAAAATAATTGAGGTGAAAAATTTAACGAAAGAATATAAGGGATTAAAAGCAGTAAATGATTTGTCATTTGAGGTTTATTCTGGAGAAATTTTGGGATTGCTTGGTCCTAATGGAAGTGGAAAGTCAACGACAATAAATTGTTTACTTTCGTTATTGAAATTTCAAACAGGTAGTATTCAAATATTTGGAATGAATATGTCTCCAACTGCTTATGAAATCAAAAAGCAAATAGGGGTTGTATTTCAAGAAGTTGCTGTATTTCAAGAATTAACAGTAGTTCAGAATATTGATTATTTTTGTGGGCTTTATGTAAGAGATGAAAAAATAAGATCTAAATATGTTGAGGAGGCAATTCAATTAGTTGGGTTGGATGATTTTAAAAAGTTTTATCCAAAACAATTATCTGGTGGGTTATTAAGACGGTTGAATATTGCTTGTGGTATTGCTCATAAACCAAAATTAATTTTTTTAGATGAACCTACAGTAGCTGTAGATCCGCAAAGTAGAAATCATATTTTAGATGGAATCAAACAATTGAGAAAGGAAGGAGCAACAATTATATATACGACTCATTATATGGAGGAAGTAGAAATCTTATGTGATCGTGTGATTATTTTAGATAAAGGAAAAATTATTGCAAGTGGAACAATAGAAGAACTAAAGCAACTTGCTAAAATTGAGGAAAAGGTAAGTGTTGAAATAGAACAATTGGGTGCGGAAAAGTTAGAGGAAATGAAAGGTTTTAAAAATGTTGATGATGTAAAATATGTAGATGGTATTTTGGTTATTACTTATCAAAAGGGAAAAAATAATTTAATACATTTCATTGATTATTTAAAAAAAGAGAATCTCCAATATAATAAAATTTATTCAGAAAGACCAACTTTGAATGATGTGTTTTTAGAATTAACTGGAAAGGAACTTCGAGATTAATGTTTCTACATAATTTTAAATGTGCTTTAAAAACGTTATTTAAAAATAAAGTTTTATTATTTTGGACTTTTGCTTTTCCGATTATTTTGGGAACATTATTTCATATGGCTTTTCGTGATATAGAAAATAATGAGATATTGGATATGATTGATATTGCAATTGTAGAAAATGAGGAATGGAAAAAAAATCAAATATTGAATCAGGTATTTGATGAGTTAGAAGGTGATTTGTTTTCGATTACTTATGGCAGTGAAGAAAAGGCAAAATCATTATTGGCGGATCAGAAAATTAGCGGTTATTTAATTTTATCTGATACTTTGAAAGTGGTTGTGAAAGAAAATGGAATTGACCAAACTGTTTTAAAATATGTAACTGAAGAAATATTGGAAACGGAAGAGATTATGAAGCATATTGCTTTAGAAAATCCGATGGAAGAAGAATCTTTTTATCAAAATTTATATTTTATGATTGGCCGGATTCAAAGTGAAAATAAGGTAGAATTGGTAGACATTTCGAATCAAAATTTAAGTTATACGATGATTGAATTTTATACATTAATTGCGATGACATGTTTATATGGTGGAATGTTGGGTCTTTATGTTATAAATCAAAATTTGGCGAATCAAAGTCATAATGGTAAGAGAATTGCCATATCTCCAACACCAAAAGGAAAAGTAATTTTCAGTAGTGCTCTTGCTGGTTATATTGTACAATTGGTTGGCATTGCTTTGTTATTTTTATATACTATTTTTGTGTTACATGTTGATTATGGAAATGATATTTTGAAAGTGGTTTTTCTTACATTAATCGGTTGCTTTGCGGGACTTTCTATGGGAATTATGATTGCTACTTTATTTAAAACGAGTGAAAATACGAAAACGGGAATTATTGTTGCGGTTACAATGTTGTGTTGTTTTTTATCGGGGATGATGGGGGTTACGATGAAGTATATCATTGATAAAAATATTCCATTTTTAAATTTGATCAATCCTGCGAGTATGATTACAGATGGCTTTTATGCGCTTTATTATTATGATACTTTTGATCGTTATTATTTTGATTTGGTGAGTTTACTTTTGTTTTCTGGATTGATGATTTTGTTATCTATTAGAAGTTTAAGGAGGCAAAAATATGACAGTATTTAAAGCTTACTTGAAAGTACTCAATAAAAATAAGGCATTGGTTATTTTATATACTGCTATTTTAATTTGCTTTGCTGGTTTTAATATGAAAACAAATGATATTGGTAGTTTTAGAGTAGAAAAACCAAAGGTTTTGATTGTGAATCAGGATGAGAATTACGGGATTACAGCTTCTTTAATTCAATATATTACTAAGAATAGTACAATTGTGAAAATAAAAGAAAATGATAGTAGTCAAAATGATGCATTATTTTATCGAGATGTGAGTTATATTATTTATCTTCCTAAGAATTTTAGAAATGATTTTCTGAGTGGGAAAAGTCCAAAAATTGAAGTGAAGAGTACAGGCGATTATAATGCTAGTTTGGCTTCTATGATGTTAGAACGTTATTTGAAAGTGGCGTCTACTTATCTTAAAATAGAGAAAAATGAAGTATCTATGATCAAAATGATTGATGAAACACTTGATCATCAGGTAGATATTGAAATGACTTCAAAGCTAGATTCTGATCATTTAATGAAGGTTGCTAATTTTTATAATTTTGCTAATTATAGTTTATTAGCGGGCTGTGTTTTTGTTATTTGCTTTGTTATTGCTAGTTTTAAAGATGAAAAGATTCAGCAACGAACAATGGTTAGTAGTTTGAATATGAAGAAATACAATCAGCAGTTATTGTTTGCGAATGGGTTGTTTGCATTTACATTATGGATTTTGTATGTATTGCTTAGTTTTTTATTAGTGGGAAATTCTATGTTTGATTTTCATGGATTGTTGTTTATGATGAATTCATTTGTATTCATGGTTGTTGCTTTGACTTTTGCTTTATTAATTGGAAGTGTGGTCCGAAATAAGGAAGCCATTGGTGGAATTGTAAATGTGGTAGCTCTTGGTTCTAGTTTTTTATGTGGGGCATTTGTTCCGATGGAATGGTTACCAGATTTTGTTTTAAAAATTGCTCATGTTTTGCCATCTTACTATTACATTAGTAATAATAATTTTATTTCAAAATTAGAACCGTTTGGTTCATTAAATCCAATGATATTTAATATTGTGGTACTGTTATTATTTGGAGTTATATTTATTATAATTACGAATATTGTTTCTAAGAGAAAGTAATTACAATATCGTCATTTTTATAGATTTTTTTGAATTATTTTGGTACAATGAATCCAAGAAAGTGAGGGTGTTTATGGCTAGAAAAAGGTTGACACAATTGTTACCATTTTTGTTGCCTCTTCGAATTTGGCAGCGGAATTTATTTTATCAAATTTCTATGTATTTTGATCAAAATCGTTATGCTAATAAAAAAGGTGAGTTGTTGCCATTTTTGATGGTTCAAGAGAAGACTTTGATGATTAATCAAGAGAGTGGTCATGATATTGTTTATCAGGAAAATAAGGTCCATAATTTAAAGATGGTGAGCAGTACAATGAATCAGGTTTTGATTTATCCTGGAGAAACGTTTTCGTTTTGTTATCTTTCTAGATATGCAAAAAAATATGGAAAATATAAGGATGGTCTTGTATTAATTGATGATAAAATTGTTCCTAGTAAGGGAGGGGGAATTTGTCATCTGAGTAATATTTTATATTATGTATTTTTAAAAAGTTCACTTACAATTGTGGAGAGACATGGACATAAAGTTAAATCGTTTCCCAATCCAGATGAGGATTCATTAGATGGGGTAGATGCGACTGTTAGTAGTGGATGGTTGGATTTAAAGGTGCGCAATGATACTGATTCTGTTTATCAAGTTGTAATTGACTTTGATTCTGATTATATGTATGTTACGCTATTATCTGATAAAGAAAAGCAGAGTGATTCTGTGATTTTGAATGAAAATTTAAAATATTTTTGGAAAGATGGAAAAATTTTTGAATGTGTTTCGGTTGTTAAGGTTACAAGTGATTTGAATGGAGATTTGATTTCTAAAGAAAAATTGTATGATGAGATTGTACAAATTGGTTACGATCTTCCAGAAGATATTCAAATTGTAGAAGAGGAAACATATGAATAGAAAAATAAATATTGATTATTGTAGATTATTTGCAGCTATTATGATTGTTGCGATTCATGTATATCCTTTACAGTCTTTTGGGGATTCTATCGATTATATGGTTACTCGTGTTATGTTTCGTATTTTTGTGCCTTTCTTTTTTATGATTACTGGTTTTTTTCTGCTACCGAAAGCAATAGACGATTTTTCTAAGTTGAAGAGGTATAGTGTTAAGATTTTGAAGATTTATGTAATTAGTACACTTATTTATTTACCGATTCAGATTTATAGTGGATATTTTTCTAGTTTTACCGTTTTAGGTTTTTTAAAGGATCTACTATTTGATGGTATGTTTTATCATTTGTGGTATTTTCCAGCTTTATTGTTTGGCATATGGGTTACTTATTTCTGTGTTCAAAAAAAGATTTCTTTTGTTTTTTGTGTTTTGTTTTTGATTGGTTTATTTGGAGATAGTTATTATGGTTTGATATCTGATATTCCATTTATTCGTTCTTTTTATGATTTGCTTTTTGTATTTTCTGATTATACAAGAAATGGACTTTTTTTTGCTCCTATTTTTCTTTATATTGGGTATTGGTGTTCTAAAAAGAATATATCTAGGAAGAGAAGCCATATTGGTTTTGTTTTGTGCTTTGTTTTTATGATATTAGAAGGTGCTTTGCTATATTGGTTAGGACTTCCAAGACATAATAGTATGTATTTGTTGTTGGTTCCAGTTTCTTATTATTTGTTTCAAAGTCTTTGTTGTTATTCATGGGCGATGAATGAATGGGTTCGTTCTATTGCTATGTTTGTTTATATTCTACACCCTTTGTTTCTTGTTATAGTTCGGTTTGGCTCTAAGGTATTGCCTGTTTTAGTACAAAATAGTTTTGTATATTATATTGTTGTTGTATTATTGACAATTTTGTGTAGTGTTTTTATAGAGAAAATAAAAAATATTAAGAGGGTATCTACAAGTAAATGTAATAATTAAAAAAATCTCCAATCGGAAACTTGTATAAAATAAGAAATTTAGTATAATGTATAATGCGAAATCGATTCATGCTGATAGTGCTAGTGGTATCAAGATTTTTGTGAAGACAATTGACTTATATTAAATGCAATTCCTTTTGGATTTCATAGTGATGATATTTTGAATATATCAGCAATAAATAGAATTCATTCTCAACTTGAAACTTGGTTTAGCAACTTTGGAGCCGTATCGACTAGACATTTACAAGAATATTTAGACTGAGTTGTTTATATTTTTATTACGAAAAAAAGATTCATGCTAAGTAAAATCAAAACAGAATTATTAATAGACAGTAATGATATTAAGTCAGTTGATATTTTTTATATTAAAATGCCAATTGATTTAAATGTCATTTATGTTGAATATTTCAATCAGTCATAAAGTTGAATACAATTTTTAAATAAAAGCAAGATCATTTACTTATAGTCTAATAAATATAGAGATATATATGAACTGTTAAAGCGTTCCTCATGAAAGTGAGGTGATGTTTATGCGGAAAGGAATTTATGGAATATTTAGTAATATTGGTTATTCTAATTTTACTTTTTGATTTAATAAGAAAACATTTTATAGATAATGTGAATTAAAAAATGGTATATTATTTACCATTTTTTAAAGTTTTTGAATTTTTGAGTATCCTTGGTTTAGTGTTTTTACGAATTGTTTTGGTAATTGTGGTTTGATTTGTTCTATGTGTTGTGGATCTATTCTATATAGTGCTTCTGCTATAGAACCAACAATGCAAGCATTGGTATCTGTATCTCCGCCAAAAGAGATTACTTTTTTGATGCTTTCTTCAAAATGATAGGTAGTGAAAAGGGCGTAGAGACAATTATCAATTGTTTGTGAGCATGTTGTATTGAATTTTTGAAATGGTTGATAGGAGTAATCTAGTTTTAGTTTTCTTATTATTTCTTCTTTGGAGTAATGTTTTCGTGCTAGGTAGATGATTAAGGCAATGATTGTGGCATTGTGAATTGCTTCTTCTGTGTTATGAGATGGAATGGTTGCTAGATAAGCGTTTTTTGTTATTTCTTTTTCTGTGTCGAATAAAAATCCAATAGGAGAAATTCTCATCATGGCTCCATTGCCTGTGCTTGTTCCTTGAATCGTATTATTTGCCCATTTTATAAAACTTGGAGAAAAAGCAGTTTTAAAGTAGGGGGTAAAATCTGGTTTGTAATTTTTAAATTCATTTGCGTATTTTTTTAAGTAATATTCATAGTTTTGGTCTTTTAAAGTGGCTTCTAATATAGCTATGGTTAGAATGGTGTCATCACTATAGAAGCTTTTTTCTGGTATGAGTTCAGAAGGTGTTATTGTTCGTGTTTTTTTTATTTGTTCAAATTCGTAGGTTGATCCAGCGAAGTCTCCAATGATTGCTCCCCACATAAGTATGCCTCCTATTCATTATTTAATAATAGTTTTTCTATATCAATCCAATTGTTTGCTCTGATGATATTTTTTTCTTTTAGTTCAAAGTCTTTTATGGATTCATTACTCCAAGCACTGAATAGTATTTTTGTGTCAGCGTTTTCTAATCCTGATAGTCTGTCATCAATTTTTATATCAAAGTGAATTAGTTTTTTATTTTGAATGAAAATATATTTGTCAGGATTAATAAATGGTAGTTGTTCTTTTAAGTAATTGAATTTATTTTTGAGGTTTTCTGCGGGATTGATAATGTCTTTTCCCCATATGTATGAAGTTACAATGTATATGTCGTATGTTTGATTTAGTTTTTGTAATGTTTCAAAGCAATCATTTAATAAAGGTGCATTTTTATATAAGTTTTTGTATTCATAGATATTTTTAAATTCTTCTTCTTTTCCTTTTATGAGATCTTGTTTATATTTAATATTTGTGGGATTTAGATCGATTTTTTTATTTAAAAATTCCTCTAAGAATGTAGAAAATTGGTTGTCTGTAATGACATCGTCCATGTCAATCATTAGTGTTTTCATAATTTTCCTCCTTTGATTATATTGTATCATATGTTTTGATTGTATTCAATTGGCTGACATCTTAAAGTATACATGATATAATGTGGGAGCTATTTAGTTTGTAAAACGAAGGACTATTTAATTATAATCATTAGTTAGGGGGGATTATATGAAATATAAAAGAGAGGTGGAAAAAGAAAAATTAGATCAAACGAATGAAGAATTGATCCAATTTATGAAGGCATATCCTAAGGAGAGTATATCATTAACAGCGATTGGGAATTCGATTAGCGATGGATTTTCGATGTCTGAACCTGGTAGGATGCTTTTAGATCGTAATTTAGGGTTAATTGAGGTTGGAAAAAAGAATGGAATTCAGGTAGTAAAGAGTCATCTTGCTAGAAGTGAGAATAATAATGCTTTGGCAGTTGCAAGTTGGATAGATACGAGATCATTGTACAGAGCAAGATTCTTATCAGTGGAATAAGGAGGATTATCAAAGGTTTATAAAATGTAGGAATTCTTTGTTAACGGAAGAAGAAATAGAATCATATTTTTCAAGTGGAAGTAGGAGAAGTATACAGGATATTTTACGGTCTTCTAAACCTGGGGAAGCGAATATAGTGATTTTGAATTTGGGAACTGGATCGTTTTTAGATATTGTGACGAGACATGGGTCTTTAACGTTACCTAGTATTTTTGGTTCTATAAAAAGGGATGTGAGGGGGATTTCTGAAATACTTGAATTTATTCAACATAATAATAGAAAAAATCATTCACATACTCAAGTATATTTGTGTGGAGCACCAAGAGTTATGAATACTTTTGTTACTGATTTGGCTCTTAATTCTGTGATAAAAAAAATGGGAAGTGAGTATGCAAATGTCACGTATGTTCCTTCTTTTCCAAGACAAGCATTTTATAAAACTTCTAATGGAACAATTTTACCTGATCCTCATTATAATCATGCTGAGTATTATCATTTATTAAATGAAATTGAGCAGAATATTATTAATCATTTTTTTGTACGAGATTTGTTGATCGATATGGATATTATTTTGTATCAATTAAGTTTAGAAAATGATCTGGAAGGATCTAATTATGGGGAATCAGATGCTCTTGATGTTATTCAGGAGATGGCTAAAAAATATCAGGATCGGGATGGTAGTTATGATTATTTTTTAGATTTGGCTAAAAAGTAGATATCCATTTGATTTTTATAGATTATCTTCAAATGAAAATCTTGGAAATCGTATTGATCATTTAAAAATAAAAAAATAGTTTTTTGGAACTATTTTTTTGTTAAGTATTCACTAAATATAAAGTCATTGAATGGTATTGTAAATGATAAGAGAGTTTATTTATACACTCTTTAAAAATAGCAATATTATTTTTTTATCCATTTCATTTTTCCATTTTGTAGAACAATGATTTGATTTGCAATTTTCATTAATTCTTTGTTATGTGTGATGAGTATTATTGTATGATCTTTTTTTAATTCGTTTAATAGATTTATTATTTTATTAGTTGTGTTTGGATCTAGGGAAGAGGTTACTTCGTCTAATAATATTATTTTGGAGGTTGTAAGAAGTGCTCGTGCTAATGATAGTAATTGTTTTTGGCCACCACTTATGTTTGTGGCATCTTCTTTTAAAATGGTATGATAACCATTTGGTAAAGATATTATAAAATCGTGGATTCCTACTTTTTTGCAAACTTCTATTTGCTTTTTTTTATTGGAATCAATTAATGATAAATTTTCTTGTATACTCATATTAAAAATAAATGTTTTTTGATTTACAATACTTATGTTGGAATGATAAGTTTCATCGGAATATTCATCAATATTTATGTTATCTATTAGAATTTTACCTGTTTTTATTTTGTACATTTTTAAAAGTAGATTTAATATTGTGGATTTTCCTGTTCCCGATTTTCCAATAATTGCTGTAATTTGATTTGGCTGTGCAGTGAATGAAATATTTTTTAATATTGGAAGTTGATTATATTGGAATGATACGTTTTGAAATTGTATTTGTCCTTTTATATTATCTGAAATGGTGTTATTTGATTTGGGAATGTTATTGCTATAATTTATGATGTCATTGATTCTATATAGTGAAACGGATTCTTCCATAATAGATAGATCAAAGTCCATGATGTTATTAATTGATTCTTTGGCTTTGTCATAATAGGAAATGAGAAGTAAAAATATAGCAATTTGTATTTTATTTTTAATTAATAAAACAATTAAAATAAAATATAATGTGATTTTTCCGAAGTCTATAATAAATTCTACAAATGTTTTTCTTGTGAAATAGTATTTTCTTTTTAAAAAATAATTTTTTTGCCACTGTTTTCTATAGTTGTCCAATTTATGATTTAATTTTTTTTCTATATTAAAACTTTTTATGTCTTTTAATCCTGTTAATATTTGTGTTAATATTCCTGTCATTTTATCAGCATAATTTCTTTGAATTTTTAAATAATATGTACTTTTTTGATTGCATTTTTTAGCAAGGTTGTAATATATCATATTAATTGTGATTACGAATAATGCGATGATGATATTTTGTTTAGCGAAGATAAAATAGATTATGAATAAGATCGGAAGAGCACACGTCTGAACTCCAGTCACAGTACAAGATCTCGTATGCCGTCTTCTGCTTGAAAAAAAAAA
>CAJTLA010000027.1 GCA_910576985.1 uncultured Bacilli bacterium | reverse complement strand
GACAGTGGAAAAAAGGTGACTTTCTCTACGAAGACTTAAAACCCATTATCTTTTTCTGGATTTTAAACTATCATTATGGAGACAAAGAAAACGAAGACTATCAAATATTAGAAAAAACTCTTCACAAAAGATTTGGTGATAACTTAAGTATCAGCACCTGTGATATGAAAAAGTTAGCAAAAACCAAACCAGAATACAAATTATTATTTCATGCGAAAAACTTTGAACAATTAGAACCTTTAAAACAAAGCCCAAAATTAAAACCCATCGTAGACTTAATTCAAAAATACAACTTAGATGAAGACGAATATGAAAGAATGGAGGTATCAAATTATATGTGGACATTTGATGACGAACAAAAATTTAGAAGAATGGAAGCTTATCGTGAAGGTCTTGAATTAGGCCAAAAACGAGGCGAAAAGCGTGGTGAAAAGCGTGGCGAAAAAAGAGGTGCTAAACAAGGAAAACTGGAAACAGCATCTAACATGTTATTAAATGGTATTTCCATAGATATAGCACAAAAAGCTACTGGTCTATCAGAAAAACAAATATTAAATTATCACAAAAAACAAATATAAAACCCAGGAAAATATCCTGAGCTTTTTTTATATAAAACACTTAGCCATTTGTATTTCCACTTTGTGGCATCTGTACTTGCCAAACATTAGAAACATTACAACTACTACTAGATGGTTCTGGTGAAGGCATCTGCATCTTAATAATCATAGGAACCTTAAACGCCTTTCCAAACGCCACACAAGTACCAGGCTGTAAACTCTTTTGTTTCTCAATAATGTCTGCACTAATATTTGGTAACATCTTTTTAATATAATCCAAATCTCTTGGATGCGTCATCTTAAAAATGATAAAATTACTACACTGTGAAATAACTGTCTCAGAGATTTCCACAGGTCTTTGGGAAATCAAATTAAAAATGAGACCATATTTTCTACCTTCCTTCGCTACACGTTCAAAAATATTATAACCAAGCAAAAACTTATCCGTATCATTTTGAACATAACGATGAGATTCTTCCAAAAAAATATGAAATGGTATCGAAGCTCGATTCTTAAGACGTTTCGTAAAATCAAACAACATTTTCGTAAATATTTTCGTTACCACTTTCGCAAAGCTATCATCTACATCTTCTAAATTAAAATTGACGATTTGTGCTTTTCTTCCCTCTTTTGTAGCTACTAAACTAGAAATATAGTTTTCCACAGTAATATAATTAGGATAATCAAAATATTGTGCATTTTCTCCAATCACCAAAGAATGCAAACGAACCTTTAAAGTAGTAGCTTCCCCAGACGTTTTTTCATTACGAAGTAATCCCTCAGAAATAAGCGTAAACTCTAACGCCTTCTCCAAATCAGAAAGTGTATAATAATGATTTCGTTTTACCTCTAACGTTTCTAACTCTTCCTTAATAAAACTAGACACATAATCCGTCATCAAATTACTCTCTGGAAAATTACCAGCAGTATCAATAATAAAACATTCACGAAACTTTCTTGTATACCCAATTCCTTGTACAGGAGCCTCTAAATTAAACTGAGGGGTAGAACAAGTCGCTAAAATCGCAAACACATCATTTCTTTTACTAGCAGAAGTTTGATTCGTGTAAAGAATTGTCATAATTGCTTTCGCAATCAAATGATTCTTATAATCATTCGCAACTGTCGCATCACTAGAAAAAATAGCTACCATCTTAAGCATTCTCTCAATAATCGGAATCTGAGAATGCGTCTCTGCTCCTAACAACAACGCCATATCATCCACACCTAATAACCAAAGAGGAATGCGAAGACGAAGTGTTGGATCATCCACAGGATTTGTTGTATAAAATTTAAAATTATAATTCGGATTAATCCGATTAATCGTCTGAAACGCATTATGATATTCTCCATAAGCATCAAAAATAAAGAAATTTGATTTAAAAGGTAAAAAACTAGGATTCGTAAACACATTTTGAAGAAGACGTGCAACACCACACGATTTACCACTTCCTGTATTTCCAAACACCGCCATATGATTACTGAATAAATCATTAATATCCACATAAATTGGATAATCATCATACAAAGGGCTCACCCCAAGTAACATACTTCCTTTCGTTGGTGCTCCTACAATAAGCGCCAACTCTTCTTTTGTAATCACTCGAATTTTTGCTGATAAAGTAGGTTTTCGAATCACTCCACCCACAAAATGATTATTCACCATTTCTCCTAAAAATCCAACCTTAATAAGTTTCTCACTAATATCTTCTACTTCCCCTAATATCTTTTTATTTTCATCTTCAAATATTACATGCATATTCATTAAATTCGTTGCAACTGGAGTACCTTCTGGTATCTCAATATGTGCAACATTATCACTAATATAAACTATTTTCCCAAACATTTCTCATCACCCTATATCCATTCTTCTATTTTTTCTTTTATCTCCATATCTTTTACAATTTCACGAATATGACTTGCTTTCAAAAATAACTTTAATTTTTCTTCATATTCCAATAACTTTGCTATGGTTTCTTTTAAATTTTTATGTACTGCATTCCTACTAATCTCATGATTTTCACTAATTTCAGAAAGTGTTAAATTATGAAAATAATACTCCTCAAAATACAAACACTGTTTTTCAGTTAACAAAGGACTATAATAATCATATAAATTACATAAATATACTGTATCCTCTATCATTTACACAAAATCCTTAAACAATCCATAAATATATTTTTCAATATCAAATACCTGTAAATCCGATTCTTTTTCTCCTAAACCAACATATTTAACAGGAATTCCTACACTTTCTTTGATAGCCAATACAATTCCCCCTTTAGCAGTTCCGTCTAATTTTGTAAGAACAATACCACTAATATTCGTAATTTCTTTAAAACTCTTTGCTTGACGAATGCCATTCTGTCCAGTTGTAGCATCTACTACCAATAATGTTTCATGAGGAGCTCCTGGAACAAGCTTTCCAATCACTTTATTAATCTTATCTAATTCATTCATTAAATTCACCTTATTTTGTAATCTACCAGCAGTATCAATTAAAACAACATCATAAGACTCATTCTTAGCTAACTCCAATCCATCATACATAACACTCGCCGGATCCTTATTCTCACTTCCTACTACATGACAACCAGTTCGTCTTCCCCATTCTTCAATCTGTTCCACTGCTCCAGCTCGAAATGTATCACCAGCTACTAACAATACTTTTTTCCCCTCATTCACCAACTGATGCGCCATCTTCCCAATTGTTGTGGTTTTTCCAACACCATTCACACCAACAAATAAAATCACAGTTGGCTTTTCTGTACTATAATTAATTTTATTCACAATTACATCATTAGCCACATAAATAATAAACATTTCATCTACAATAATTTCTCTTAAATCATCAGAATCAACAATATGTTCATGCTTCACACGTTTTTTTAACTTATCAATAAAACTCATCACAGTCTCCACACCAATATCTGCCATAATTAAAATTTCTTCTAATTCATCAAAATACTCATTACTTACTTTTTTATACTTTTTATTTAAAAGACTAAGCTTAGAAACAAACTCATTTCTAGTTTTTTCTAACCCCTTGTCATAAAGCTCTACTTCTTTTTCTTCACTTTTAAAAATCTTCTTAAATTTGTCAAATAATCCCATATTTGTATCACCACTATTTATTTTACACGAAAACGTGAAAGATTACTAGACAAAATTAAAAAAAAAAGTTATAATGATAAAGTCTAATTTCAGGAAAAAAGAAAGGAGTTTTTATGAAAATTTTTGATGAAAAGGATACCAAAGTCTTCGCACTTGGTGGCCTTGGAGAAGTTGGAAAAAATATGTATTGTGTAATGCATAACAATGAACTTATTATTACGGATGCGGGTATTACATTCCCAGATGATCTAATGGGGGTTGATTATGTAATTCCAGATTTTACTTTTTTAAAGAAAAATGAATCAAAAATCAAAGGTTTATTTATTACACATGGTCACGAAGATCATATTGGTGGAATTCCATTTTTATTACAAAGTGTAAACATTCCAGTGATTTATGCACCAAATCAAGCAGTCGGGTTAATTCGAAAAAAACTAGAAGATCGAAATATACAATATAAAAATATTGTCGTATATACAGAATCAACAAGAGTAAAATTCAAAACAATGGAGGTAGAATTTTTTAGAACAACACACTCTATTCCAGATTCACATGGCATTTGTATTCATACACCAAATGGGACCATTGTAACAACTGGAGACTTTAAATTTGATTTAACACCAATCGGTCCAATGGCAAATTTATCCAAAATGGCTACGATTGGTGACAAAGGAGTAACATTACTATTAAGTGATAGTACCAATGCTTTAAATGAAGGAATGAGCGCAAGTGAATCGAAAGTAGATGCAGCTGTATCAGATATTTTCTCAAGACATAAAGGAAGAATTATTATCGCAACATTTGCTTCTAATATTTATCGTTTAAAACATATTGTAGACACTTGTAAAAGAAATGGAAGAAAAATTGCAATTTTTGGTAGAAGCATGGAAAATAATATTGAAATTTCTATTCAAGGTGGATATATCAAAAACAAAGATATTTTCATTTCACCAGAAGAAGCCAATCATCTTCCACCACATAAAGTATGCTTACTTTGTACAGGAAGTCAAGGAGAACCACTAGCAGCACTATCTAGAATTGCTAATGGAAGTCATAAACAAATAAAATTACAACCAGATGATTTAGTAATTTTCTCAAGTAGTGCGATTCCAGGAAATGCGCTTAGTATTTCTAGAACCATCAACAAACTATACTTAAAAGGAGTGGAAGTTTGCACCAATACTTCATTAAATGATATCCATACTTCAGGACATGGTAGCGAAGAAGAATTAAAATTAATGTTACGTTTAATCAAACCAAAATATTTTATGCCATTCCATGGAGAATATAGAATGTTGAAAAAACATGCTGATATTGGTATCGATTGTGGAATTCCAAAAGAAAATACATTTGTTTTAGGAAATGGTGACATTCTTTCCATGTACAAAGGAAAAATAACAAAAGCAGGTAATATTCAAGCAGGAGATGTTTATGTTGATGGAAACCGTATTGGCGAAGTTGGAAATGCAGTATTAAAAGACCGAAAAATTATGGCCAACGATGGAATTGTTGTTGTAATCGCAAATATTGATACAAATCATCGTAAACTACTTGGAAGACCTAACATTACAACAAGAGGTTTTGTCTTAGTAAATGACAATTTAGAATTAATGAAACGATTAGAAGATATTAGTAGAGATGCAATTATCTCTAAATTAAAAAAACAAGTAAATTATTCTGAAATCAAATCAGAAATCATTAATACTCTATCAAATTACATTTATGGTTCTACTGGAAGAAAACCAATTATCCTACCCGTAATAATGGATATTAAAAAAGAAGAAAAAGCAATTGCTTAATTTCTTCTTTTTTTAATGTTGATATAAATCTATTTTATTTATATTTTGAGAAAAATCAAATATTCTTAAATTCATAGTAAACATTTCTTTATCATCTACTGATATCCTGTAGAGAATCCTAAAATAAATCTTTATACACTAATAAATTAATAAAAAAAAAATAGACTAGTGCATTTTTTCACTTGTCTACTTTTACCACATAATACTTTTTTAACGTTTTATCTTCTTGATCACTAACATAAGTAATACAAATGCAATCAAACCAAATCCAACAATACGAAATGGAAACTTCTTAGATTCCTCTTTTGAAACTTCTGAATTATCTTCCTTTTTATTTCCATCAGGCTTTTTAATACTACTTGTATTCTTATCATCATCTTTTACAGAATCTGAATTTTCAGAAGTCTTATCATCAGAATCTACTTCAAGACCATCTTCTTGAGTAACAGAATTTGAGCCATTAGATCCCTGATTACTAGAAGATCCCTTATCTGAACTACCATTCGTATTTACCTGATTATTAGACTGACTATAGTCTCCATTTGTATTTTCATCTGTATTACTATTTCCTCCAGTACTTCCACCACTAGAACCATTTCCATCTATCACAAATTGATTGCTTTTTGTCTCCAAATCCTTTTTCACAATAGATTGATAAGTTGCATCTACAATCGTAAGCGCTGTAGCACTAATTGTATAATTTGTTTTCCCATTACTTTTAAAACTTAAAGTTCCAAGTCCAACATTTCCCTTTTTATCAACCAAATTATGTTTCTGATTTCCAGTAGTAACAATCAATCTCAAGGTTCCAGTTGATTCATCATAACTATAATGTTTTGTATAATTAGAAGCAATCACAGAACTCCAATTCACTTTAGATAATGATACTGCACCATTCACCTTTAAAGTAAGATCTATGCCACCTACATACCCTTCTTCAAATGACAAATTAAGAGCAACATTACCTTGACTAGAAGTTGGTTCAATTACAGTCTTCGCATCAATATGAGATATTCCAGAAAGGAATAAAACTGTACCAAAAATAACCCATATTATTCTTTTCATATTAGTTCGTTCCTTTCGTTGTATCTACAATTTCCATAAATGGTAAACTCTCATATTGTGGTAAATTAGAAACAGTTAACGAAGTACTAGTAAGACGTTGTCCTTCCAAAGTAATCGCATCATTTACACGATATAACTCTGCTCTAACACTCTTACCTACCATCTTAGCATATTCTTCCTTACTTACTACATAAAACCATATTCCATCAGCAATCTCATTCGCATCATTTTCACTATTTAAACTTGCAAATAAGAAATTCTCTCCACTATATTGAATACTAGAATCATTCGCATCCACCAATAGCATAGCATTAAATGCTGGATTTCCGCGATAATTTCCCTTTAATACAACGTAGCCTGCAGGAATCGGATCATGATCTTTATCATAAACAAATGGCTCTTTTAATACACCTACAGTATCATTTGACATCTCCACATTATCTCCAGGAGGAGCAATCAAATCAATTTCCGCACCACTAAAGCCTTTCTTATTTCCTACTGACTCTATTTTCACATAAGAAACCTCATCATAAGTCCATAACTGATTTCCTCCAGTAGTACCTTCTTTATCAAAATAAACAACCTCTGTATAACGATTTTCAGAATTCAAATCAAAAGTTCCTGTTTTTGCCAAAGTCCACTGTTCACCATTACTACTGACATAAATATTATATTTAGAAACAGTATCAGTCATTAAACTTCCATTTTCTAAAGCCGCCTGATACTTAATACCAGAAAGTGACATTTTACTATTCAAACGAATCATCACATAAGCATTTCCAGTATCAATCTTTTCCTCTACTTTTCCATTATTATAAACTAAAGTAGAAATTTTTTCAGTTCCATGAAAAATCGTACTAGAATCTCCATCAATTAAATTTCGAACACTTAACGCATTTTCATCCATCGATTCATCTTCATGATCTACCAAATCATCTGCTGACTTCACATTAGATTCAATCGTAAAATTACCTTTCTTAATACTTCCATCGTGAGCAACTTTAACTTCATTCAACACATAAGCTTCTGTTGCATTCAACAAATAATCATATGCAATCACAGAATAAGTAAGAGCTCTATTGTTCATTGCACCAATTTGATCAGTAAAACTATTGGTCGTAGTAAATCCAATACTCTCCCCATTCCTTATAATTTCATAACCTAAAATTTTTGTATCATCTTGATTAACATTAAATTCTAAAGTAAAACGTTTATTTTGACTATCAGTCTCTTTAAATGATGCACGAACTACAGTACCACTTGACATTCCTGACCCTTGATCTAAACGATACCTTCTAGCATCATCATTCAAAAACCAAATTGCTCTTGTTTCTTCTGGAAACTTTGACGCATACTCTATTGCAGATGCACTTGGAACCAATCCCCATTTTTGAAAGAAAGGAACTAAATTTTTTCCCGCTGCTTCACTAGCATACATAACAAGTAAATCATCTTTACTTCCCTTTAAAGAAGACGTTCTTGCCAAATGATTAATACGAGCATAAATAGAATTTTGATCTTCAAAAGTTTTGTTATCATCATAAGCTAGATGTAATTGCCAATACATCCCTAAACTAACAAAAACATTTCCTGCTTTTCCAACAGTATTTGAAGTCACCTTTTCATAAATTTTTGGATAAATATTGCTGACTTCTAATCTTGATTTTGAAGTATCATTTGCTGTCTGTGCAAGTAACGCAAATACATTGTTGGTCACTTCTGCATAAGCCAAACTTCCTTGATTAATCTGATGACCAATTTCATGACTAATTCCCCATCCAAAATAACCATTAAAAGATCCATTTTGGAAAGTTTTTCCTTGTAATAATCCACCAATAGAACCATATCCAATTCCAACATGAAGCCCACCTGCATACATGAATGCACCATCAAACATACGCATATAACGGATATTAATTCTAGCTGCTGGCACTCTATCTTTTACAGCAGAAGGATTTTCAGATAGCCCCTTATGGCGATAAAACATATCTACCATTTCATCAAAAGCATTCGTTGATTCTAACACACGATTTACTTTCTCATCAATAGTAGTTAAACCAGAAGCAATCGCATTTTTAGTAGCAGTTGCTGCAACAGACAAAAGGCCTTGTCTAGTAACAATCTCAGTAGCATTTAATACACTTACTCGATCATTAAAAATCAAATTTTGTTCTTGATAAACAGAACCCAACTTACTTGTATAATCTTCTAATTCCTCAACATAAGTTTTAATCAACGCTTTTTTAGTTGCTTCATCAGTCACATTATGAAGATCCAACACAGGAATTTTTGTTCCCCCACTCACACGAATCTTAATTTCTGATCCTTCTGTCGCACTTGGATAACGAATATAAACAGATCCACCACGTTCATCTGCCATAGAACCAATTTTTGGAACCTCAATAACATTTTGGCCCTTTTTCAAATTCACAGTTTGAGTCCAAACATTCGCTTCAGCATAATGTTGTGTAAAAACAACTTGTGGTAACACTTTATTATTGGTTCCAACATAAACTGTTAACTTTTCTCCAGGACGAACTGCTACCCCCAAAGGTTGATAATCACTAATACTCATAGCAAATCCAACATGACCATTCTTATTATTACTAATCGTTTGATCCACAATCATAACATCGCGAATCGCAGTATCATTTAATATTTTTCTAGCATATTCTAAATCATTTAAAATCACACTACGATTTGGATGATATTCACCGCTCACTTCTTCTTTTGTATTCACACGATTCTCTAAGGAAGCAATCATATCTTCAGTTACCCCATCTTGTAATTCTACTCTTAAATCATCCTTAAATAACGCAGCTACATCATCTTCTAATGGATTATACTCATAAAATTTTATTTCTCTCAAAGCATTATTTCCACTTGCTGTATAATTAGCCAAACAAAGTCTAATTTTATTTGTATTCACTTTTGTAGAAAGTTGTACTTTATAATACTTTTGACCATTAGGACTCGTTGCACTTACAATCGATGCACCAACATTTTTCTCAGTTCCATTCTCATCATAGTATACTTTTACATAGAAGAAGGAAGCTGTATCCTCTTTTGGGACTAAAAACATATGTGTTAGTTCATACATATCATCAAATTCAACAACAATTCCTACATTACTATTTGTATTATATCCTCCAGTATCCCAAGTATCTGCTTGCCAATAACTTTCATAATCATGATCTACTAACGCAAATAAATCAGTTTCTGGATAATTTTTCCCAATCTTTAATGTAACCGATTGAATATGATCAGTAACTTCAGTACCATTTGGACGATTAATAAGTCCATAATTATAAGTATCTGGCATTGTATAATCTTTCGTCTTACCAACTACCATACTTGATTTCGCACCTTCACCCAAATGATTATTACCACTTACCTGAATTTCATACTCCTTATTCGGTTTTAATTCTCTTAATTGATAAGTAGTTCCAGTAATAGTAGATATTTTTTGATATTCAGTAGTTCCTTTTTCTCTATAATAAATATTATAAGTCAAAGTATCATCCATCTTTTTATAGCTAATATTAAATCCAGCATAAACAGGTGTTAAAACAACCATATCTACAGATGGTGGCAAACGATTTGGTTCTGGAGTCACTAATATTTCATCACTCCAACCACTTCTCCATTCTTGATTCACTGCCTGAACACTCACACGATAAGTTGTATAATTCTCTAATCCACTAATAGAAAATTCTTCATATGTTGTTTGATAAATCGTATTTTTAACAACTTGATCCCCATTCATTTGTTTTACTAAAATTTCATATCCAGTAACATTTGGTACTCGACTATAAGTAACTGTTGCTTCCTCACTTCCAATCGTAGCTTTTAAATTTGATGGTTTGTCAATTTTAGGAGTAGGTACTTCCTCATACACATTATTTAAAAATTCTACTTTGGCAATTTCTGCTAAATTTTTACTAGAAGTATCAGTAATTTTAATGGTTACTTTTTTGATTGCAATTTGACCTTTTAAATCAATTACAATTGTATTTGGATTCGCCTTATCCGTAAAAGTTGCAACATGTTCAGATAAAGAAAATTGATTTTCAAATACATATTCTTTTCCATTTTCATCAGTCACAACAATTAACGTCTTTTGTGGAACATTATCCATTCCAGTTTCCAAACGTAATTCCTTTGCTTCTACACTATTTGTAAAATTAAGTTCTAATAAAGCTGGATTAGACTCTGAGATATCTCCTCCATTTAAAGGTTCTATCTTCACACTTCCATCTTCAGTTAAGATATCAGATAAAGTTCCTGTTCCTCCTACCATTTGGACTTTTGTTTCATCCAATATAGCACTCGTATTTACGATTGAAACAGTTTCCTTTTTCCCACTCAATATTGCAGTAATATAATTCAAATCTGCAACATCCAATTTCCCATCACGATTTAAATCATATTGCTTTAAATTAGAATCAAAATGTGAAATCATATCATCAATATCAAGTTGATTGATTTTCCCATCACGGTTCACATCACCTACTTCAAACATTCCTGTTTCATTCGATAAACTAATACGTTTTGAATAATCATCTAATGTAATATTGCTCTTATAAGTCTTATACCCATCCCCAAAAAGCTCTAAAGTATAAGTACCTCTATGTAACCCATAAAGAGTAATTCCATAGTAAACAATAACATCGACATCACTTGTTCCAGTTAATGGTAACCCATTTTCATCCAATTTACGAATTGAAACCTCTATTGTTTCATTTCCAAACGGATAAGAACTCGTTTTTGTTCCTGATATTCCATTTAAATCAATAGTTACGATTGATCCTGATTCATCTTTCAAAGAAAAACCAATATTGGAATTTTCAGTATTCTGAATTGGCAGAACAAATTTTAAATCAATTTCCAGATTTCCCTTTGCATCTACTTTTTCAGAATGAACAATTCTCTCCTTTTCTATGGTTTCTTTTGTGCTTCCTGTTAAGTCAAACTCTTCAGCAAATACAATACAAGAAGGCGCTAAATAATGAAACATAACGCAAAAGCATAAAAACCAACTAACAAACTTCTTTTTCATATATTCACTCCAATCTATCTTACAAAAATTTTATCACATTTTGTCAAAAAACTCAATCTCCAAATATTGACTATCCTATTTTATGCCAAAATAACAAAAAGTACTCCTAAAAAAACACATAGCTTTTCTAACTACATGTTTCCTCCCTTTAATAAACGAAGTTCCTGTTCTTCTTTTTGTAAATCTTGTCTTTCCTTTTCTACAATATGAATAGGAGCTTTAGATACATAACCAGTATTAGATAACAATTTCTTTCTTCTCTCAATAGAAGCCTCTAACCGTTCAATTTCTTTCCTCTGCTTCTCCAATTCTTCTTGTTCATTCATACTACCATCATAGAAAAGAGAAACTGTATGACCAAAATAAACAATAGAAACTTCTTTTAAATGAGACAAATCTATAGAATTCTTTTCCACAAAATGGCTTTCTTCTATTTTTAATAACCTTTTTAAAACAGATTCTACCAATTTCAAAGAATCATCTTGATAAACAAAGTAAAAATCATTTGGAATCTTATTTTCTAATTTTACTCTTCTAACCTTTGTAATAAGTGTAATCATCTCTTCTACAGCCTCAGTATCATCAAAACAATAATCATTAGAAAATACAGGATAAGAACTAATCATAATAGAAGCATCATGATTTAAAATTTTCCCATAAATTTCCTCTGTCACATAAGGCATAAATGGATGCAATATTTTTAAAACCCCATCTAAAACAGTCACCAATACTTTTTTAGTCGTCTCATTCATATCAATCTTTGAAAGTTCAATATACCAATCACAAAAATCATTCCACACAAAATTATAGATTTCTGTTCCCACTACCTGAAATTCATAGAGATCCATATGATGTCTAACCTTCTCTATTAAATGTTCATATTTATTTAAAATCCAACGATCAAAAAGAGATAGCTTAGAAACCTCAAACACAGTATCCTTTAAATCTTCTACATTCATTAAAACAAATCGAGACGCATTCCATAACTTATTAATAAAATTCCAAGTAGAAGCAACTTTTTCTTCATCATATCTAAGATCCATACCTGGAGCTGTTGAAGTAGTCAAAAAGAAACGTAATGAATCAGCCCCATATTTTTCAATAACCTCCATTGGATCTACCCCGTTTCCAAGAGACTTACTCATCTTTCGGCCTTCTTTATCACGAATCAATCCATGAATCAAACAATCCTTAAAAGGTCTTCTATCAGTAAACTCCAAACCTTGAAAAGTCATTCGATTTACCCAAAATGGAATAATATCATAACCAGTTACAAGTACATTATTTGGATAATAACGTTTAAAATCCTCCGTAGCAGTAGGCCAACCTAAAGTACTAAATGGCCATAAAGCACTAGAAAACCAAGTATCTAACACATCAGGATCTTGAACCCAATCATCTCCAGGAGACTCATAACCAACAAAAACTTGATCCCCTTTATACCAAGCAGGAATTCTATGACCCCACCAAAGTTGTCTAGAAATACACCAATCATAAGTAATTTCCATCCAATGATTCATTGTTTTTTCATAACGTTCTGGAACAAAATTTACTTTAGTATCTATATTTTTTTGATTTTCCAATACACGATCAGCAAGTGGCCTCATTTTAACAAACCACTGCTTTGATAAATATGGCTCCACAATTGCATCTGTTCGTTCACTATGAGGAGTACTATGTACCATTTCCTCAACTCGAATAAGCAAATCTTCTTTTTTTAAATCTTCTAACAATAACTTTCTACATTCAAAACGATCCATAGAAGCATATTGAAAAGCATTTTCATTCATTGTAGCATCAGGATTCATCACTACAACACGCTCCAAATTATGACGATTTCCAACCTCAAAATCATTTGGATCATGAGCAGGAGTAATCTTTACAACACCTGTACCAAACTCTGGATCGGCATGTGAATCACCTACAATAGGAATGAGTTTCCCCACAAGTGGTAAAATGACATTCTTCCCAATCAAATGTTGATATCTCTCATCATTCGGATTTACAGCTACAGCAGTATCTCCAAACAACGTTTCTGGACGAGTCGTTGCTACTTCTAAATAAGTACTTTTATCTTCTAAATAATATTTTAAATGATAAAAAGCTCCAGGCTCATCCCTATAAATTACTTCCTCATTAGAAAGCGCTGTCATCGCTTCAGGATCCCAATTAATAATTCGCTCTCCTCGGTAAATAAGACCTTTGTTATAAAGGGTCACAAACACATGACGAACAGCTTGAGATAATCCCTCATCTAAGGTAAAACGTTCTTTACTATAATCCAGACTAAGACCCAATTTAGACCATTGTTCATGAATATTTGCAGCATATTCCTCTTTCCAATCCCAAGCATGTCTAAGCCATTCTTCACGGTCCATATTTCTAGGAACATAACCCATTTCTTTTAATTTCTTATCTACTTTTGCTTGTGTTGCAATCCCTGCATGATCCATACCTGGAAGCCATAAAGCATCGTATCCGTCCATCCGCTTATAACGAATCATAATATCTTGAAGTGTTGTATCCCAAGCATGACCTAAGTGCAATTTTCCTGTTACATTTGGAGGAGGAATGACAATACAAAATGGCTTCTTTGACAAATCACCACTTTCAAAATATCCTTTATTTTTCCAATTTTCATATTTATTCTCTTCCACTTTTTTATGATCATATTTTTTATCTAACATATTATCAAATCCTTTCAAAAAAAATCACAATCCTATAAGGACGTGATTATACGTGGTACCACCTTAATTCATATAGAAAACTCTATACCTTGATTCTTTAACGCAGAATTACGGATCATATCAGCTCCAAAGCTACCTTCTATTATATTTTCTATTCATTTTCACCACCCATGAACTCTCTACCAAAAAAATATAATATACTCCTCTTTTTCATTGCTTTTCTATATTATAACGAAATTTCTTCCATTTGCCAAGTATTAATTACCAGGAACAATTCCGATTCCATCAAAATATGTGATATGTTCATCACACCATTCTTTGGTTGGTTCATTTCCTGCTCCATATATTTCTGTTAAATCAATAATAAACAAATCATCTGCATAGGCTTTTTCTGAAGCATTCACTAAAAAATTTCTAATTTTCCAACTACCACTATTTGGAGCATCTAAACTAAGACGAGACGACAATTTTTTCCACACCTCAGTTTTATCTCCTTTACGAGCGAATACCATCATACTATTCGCAACATCTCCCAAATACCACTCAAATCGATTATCATAAGTTGTAAAAGAATTAGAAGATAAAAACTCCATACTTCCATAATATATGTGATTTGATATTGGTGTATCCATTGTTTGTATACTCATAGAAGTAACAGATGGTTGAAATTCTAAAGAAGCATTTCCAGACTTAGATTGATCTGTAACAATTTTAGAATTGGAAAGACTCCAATTGGTACTCCCATTTTCAAAACTACTATTTTTAATAAGATTCGTAGCTAATTTTCCATTATCAATAATAAGAGCTGTAATTTTAGCATACCCGTTTCCAGTATTTCCAATCATAACTCCACTTCCATCATGAGTAGGTATTTCCTCATCACCTGTTTTCATAACTCCCGACTGAAATACCTTCTTAGAATAATGAATAGGGCCTCCTGTATGTGTAATCGATTCAGAAGTAGACGATTGTGCAATAGAATCACAACCTTTATATCCAGAAATATAAGAAGAACCTCCTCCTGCTCCACCATGAGAAGAAGAAGCACCACTATAATAACCTCCTCCTCCTCCAGATTGACTCAAAGGTGCACTAAGACCTCCAAAAGTACCAGATGGAGCGTCCGTTTTCGTTCCATTTAATTGAAAATTCTTGGTAATTCCACCACCTATTTGTGTACCTCCAGTTCCAATAGAATAACCAGCTGCCCAATCTTCTCGAAAGTAACTACCATCTACAAGAGCTTCTTTTCCATCAATTCCAGTAAGTCCTCCTCCAGAACCTCCATTTCCTTCTCCATAACCTTGATTTCTGAAATTGGCACCTCCGCCGCCTCCTGCAACCATGATTCTAGATTTTAAACTATCAAAATTAGCCCAAGAACCATTCACAAGTCGAATATCGCTAGCGCCTCCACCCGCTGCTCCAAAAATTTCTTGTCCTTCAATTAAAGAGATTCCCCCATTATATCCTCCAGCACTTGTTCCACCACTCACCAAAGTTGTATTCGTTTTTTCAGGAGTTCCTCCAACATAAACATACAAACGATCATTGAGCGCTAAATCAAGATTTCCAGTGGTATAAGCTCCTTTCCCACCTGTATAGGTTGTATTATTATTCCGAACAGTTCCATTAGAATGATATGCGATTCCACTAATACTTCCACCACTGGCTCCCCACAATTCAGTTTTATATACACCATTAGTAGGAGCATTAAAAAGTTGTTCTTCTCCTATATAGTCATATTCATACACAACGGGATCAATCACTTCAATAGTCCGATCTGTTTCGACCTCATATCCTTGATAAAGAGCACTATAACGAACTTGATAAACTCCATTTTTAGTAGAATCGAATGCTGGTTCTGACTCTACAGTAATATTTGTATCTACTACTTCCCCATTTTGATCCAAAATACGAACTCCATCTAATAGATCAAACGTAAAACCATTCACTTTTGAAGTATTCGCAAGTAAAATGTTTTTATGTTCAAACACAAGTTCATAAACTCTATTTTGACTTAATTCTGTTACAATATCATTTTTTACTTTGTCTAATATCACTTTCCTACTGCCTAATAAAATAAAAACTCCCAATATCAACATCAGAAAAAGTAACAAAATAGAATATATCATACTTGAAATTGCAAACCCTTTATTATTCATATCTCTACCTCTTATTCTCCTACATTATATCACAGACAGAAACAAAATTCAAAAAAAGACTGTTCAAAATAGTCTTTTTTTATTTTAAAACAATCATAAAGAAATAGTATCATTCATAAATCTACCTTTCTCTAAGGATTATAAATAGGAACAATGCCTACTCCATCAAAATATAAAATGTTTTGATCACACCATTCTTTTGAAGGCTCATTTCCAGCTCCATATATTTCTGTTAAATCAATAATAAACAGATCATCTGCATATGCAGCTTCATTTGCATTGACCAAAAAATTTCTAATGTTCCAATTTCCACTGTTTGGAGTATTTAAACTAAGACAAGAAGACAATTTTTTCCACACTCCAGTTTTATCTCCTTTATGAGCAAATACCATCAAACTATTCGCTGTATCAGCCAAATACCACTCAAACCGATTATCAGAAGTTGTAAAGGAATTAGAAGATAAAAACTCTATACTTCCATAATATATATGTCCTGGAATAGGAGGATTCATTGATTGTGTACTCATAGCTGTTACAGAAGGAGAAAACTTGATTGCATTCCTACCTGAGGCAGAAACATTAGATACCAGTTCAACACTAGAAAACGCCCAATTTTCAGTTCCTTTCTCAAATCCACTATTTTTAATTAAATTAGTAGCAAGTTTCCCATTATCAATAATGAGTGCGGTAACTTTCGCATGTCCACTACCAACATTTCCAGTCACCACTTGACCATCTACAGATGGCATTTCTTCATTTCCTGCTTTCATAACTGTATTCAAAAACACATATCCACTATAATGATTGGGTTGATTACTATGAAGAACATTATTTTGAGTAGAATTTTCTAAAATAGCATTACAGCCTGCATGTCCAGATATAAATGAAGAACCACCGCCCCCTGCATGGGCAGCATCTTTACTAGCGCCTCCATAATATCCGCCTCCACCCATTCCACCATAATCAGTAGAATCAGTATTATATCCAGCAAAACCAAATCCTCCGTTATCCCCAGCAGTACTATCTTCTGATATTCCACCAGAAACCTGAGTTCCTCCTGTCGCCTTAATTTGTGTATCTGTTGCTGACCAATCAGTTCCATAACCTGTACTTCCTACAAGTCCTCCTGCATCCCCACCAATCGCATAAGGCCACTCAGAACCTCCTCCGCCTCCTGCAACCATGATTCTAGATTTTAAAGACTCAAATTGATTCCATTCTCCACCAGTTAATCGAACATCTGTCGCTCCTCCGCCAGAAAAACCATTCACTGTTCCTGCTACAGCATTAAAAGCATTCCCCCAGTTAGAACTTCCTCCAACATAAATGTGCAAATGGGTATTAGAGGTAAGTGATATATCTCCACTGACATATCCACCTTTTCCAGCTTTTCCTTCTTCTGTTTGAGACATCCCACTTCCGCCCCATAGTTCAGTACGATAAATTCCATTCGCTGGAACGGTAAATTGTTGTTCCTTTCCCGAATATGCATACTCATAAACCACAGGATCAACCACTTGAATGGTACGATTTTCTTCTATCAAAGTTCCATTATAATTCGCAGTATAAGTAATGTGATAACTTCCATTTTGAGTAGAATCAAATGTTGGTTCTGAAGCCACAGTAATTTCCGTTTCCACCACATTTCCATTTTGATCCATTACTTTAACACCATCCAACAATGAAAATTCAAAATTAGATACTTTAGAAGTATTTGTAAGTAATATATCTTTATGTTCAAATGAAAATAAATATGTTTTATATTGTATAATATCTGTAATAATTTCACTCTTGACTTTATCCAATATCATTTTTCTGCTTCCTAGTAAAACGAAAACACCTAAAGTAAGCATAAGAAACAATAATAAAATAGAATATATCATACTTGAAATTGCAAACCCTTTATTATTCATTTATATCACCTATTCTGATTCATTATATCACAAAAATTAAAAAAAAAACAGCTTAAGCTGCTTCTTCAACATTGATAACTTCTTTACCCTTATAAGTACCACACTGTGGACATACTCTATGTGGTCTAATATCAGCTCCACATTTTGTACATTTAGTAGTAGTATTTTCACTAATAACATAATGTGTACGACGTTTTCTTCCTCTTGTTTTGCTGACTTTTCTAAAAGGTACAGCCATAGTTACACCTCTTTCTTTTTACAATAAATCTTTTAATTTCGCTAATGCAGGATTTATTTCTTCCTCTTCTTCTGTAACAAACTTCCAACCATTTCCTTCTACTTTTGTAGAATAAGCATCTGGACTTGCCACTTTCATGGGAATTTCCATTAGTATATTCTCCCATATAATTGGTAAAAGATCAATAGAATTTTCAATCTTTTTATGATTTTCTTCTATTTCTTCTAATAATTCATCCAAATTTCCTTCGATTTCTATAGAAAACGGAACGGAAACTGGCTTTAGTGTAATAGAACAAGGTAATTCCATTACTCCATCTACCTGAATTTGAATATCAAATCCTTCTAATGTTGATTTTGTAATAAAACCATTTACATGAATACAAAACGGATTCATAATTTCGGTACTATTAATAAATGGCTCATCAATTTTATAATCACAATCAATGGAAATACTTTTTTCTAAATTACTTTTTAAACGAATTAAATCAAATACCATCCTGCACCTCCAATGCTTTTTTATTATACATAAAATATTACAAAAAATCAAGTAAAGATGTAAAAACGGTTCTTATAAAATCTATGATTTTCTATTTATAATATGAACAATTGAATCACATATGACTGATAATAACCATATCTGTTTTTATTCTAATCAAGCACTACCACCCGAAACGAGTAGCCGCTACTCGCACCACCTGCAAGGCTTGTGTTGCTGAAATAAAACACTCCTGCAGACGTCGTATCTCCATAGTAACCGCCACGCTCGAACCACGGGAGACCTGTACTGACAAAGTAGGTTTTATCGGAATACCATCCGCTCGTCTCACTTAGGGCATGTCCGTAGCAGATTCCGTTATTACATGCTGTTGTTGCTGTACTGCTTGTATAATTATCGTAATATTTACTTGCTGGTAAACTACTAAATCCTGATGACCCTATTGTATTACTGTATACTCCCATTACGTATTCCCATGCTCCTCCACTCATGTCATATACTCCATATATTGTTCCTGTTGTCGAAGCTCCTGTTCCTCCTGGACTTACACTATATGTATTTGTACATGAACTTGTTTGGCCTGTACTTGGCACTCCTGCACTACACCCTGTTGTATAATTGCTATTATTATTTATATATACTTCCTTATTTGCTCCACTATAACTACTATTTCCATACTTTCCATATTTACTTTGTGACAGATATGCTACCGCTCCCCATTCACTGTTCTTCATCATATGCGCATCTGCACTTGTACTTATTCCATAACTATTTCCTGAGGCGCTGAACTTCTGCGCTGTTGTAAACTGTGTACTTCCAAATGTAAATGTTGGATGTATCTTATAATTTGTTGTTGGACTTGTTTTGCTTGTTGCTATAAAGTTTATATTTATCTGCCCTGGTTGTGTCTGGCTTCCTCCTGCATAACTTGTTCCTAGATTTGTATACTGATACTCATATCTTGGGATCCATACAAAGTATGCATTTATTGCACTCTCTGGTATTGTTGTTCCGACAGACACATTTCTATAACTACTTGTTACACTCGCTGCATTCGCCCACATTCTACTATTGTAATCATACCATTGATTTGACCCTGATCCATTTTCACTATCTGCTTTTATCCACGCACTTCCATTCCATTTTATTGGC